>NZ_JBMRCP010000024.1:0-95552 GCF_057350545.1 Pseudolysinimonas sp.
AGGGAGGGGCTGGGAGTCGGAGCGGGCTGATCGGCCATGCCTCCATTCTCATCCCGCGGGGCGCAACTGCGCGACGACCGGGCGGTGGTCGCTGCCCGCGCCGTCGAGCGAGGCGACGACGCGGAAGCCGACGAACTCCCAGTTCGACGTCGCCATGACGTGATCGATCGGCGCCCCGAGCAGGGTCGGCAGCAGCACGGGCCAGGTGCCGACCGCCGCGTTGCCGGTCAGACGGGCGCCGTCGCGGCAGCCGCCGAGCCCGCCGCTCGCGTTCGACGCCGCGTCGAGACCCGTGTAGTGGTCGAGGGTGGAGTTGAGGTCGCCCGCGAGGATCACGTCCTCCCCGGCGCAGCGAGCGGCGAGCCACTGCAACCCCTGCCGCCACTCGGCCATCTCGCCCGGCACGGGGGCGACGGGATGCGCGCCCACGATCACCGGGCCGGTGCCGTCGAGCGGCACGGCGAGCACCGACGGCAGGGTCTCGGTTCCCCCGCGGCTGTCGTCGCGGGCGTACTCCCCGAGCTCGGTGCTGATCAGCACCACCGTCGAGCGGGCGATCGAGATGTCGTCGTAGGCGAGGTCGAGCACCTGCAGATCGAGTCCCGACGAGAGCACGGTCGCGGCGACGGCATCCCCGTAGGCCCGTGTCGTCTCGGGCAGCACGACGATGTCGGCATCCTGCTCGACGATGAGCTGCGCGACGATGTCGATGCCGACGGATTCGCCGAGGGTGTTCCAGGTGAGCACCGTGAGATCGCCCGCCTCCTTCGCGGCGAACTGCTCGTCGCCCGCGCCGCGCGTCGAGAGCACCGCGAGTTGGATGCCGGTGAACGCCAGCAGGAGCAGGGCGAGCGCACCGGCGAAGCTGCGCAGGGCGCGCGAGGAGAGCGCGAGGGCGGCGAACAACAGCACGGCGAGGATGGCGACCGCCGTGAGCAGCCCGCGCATCGTCGTGAGCTGCACGACGCCGGCCTCGCGTTGGATGCCGAGGAGCTGCGGCCAGACGGCGAGTAGCAGCACGACGCCGGCGGCGACGAGGAAGAGGGCAGAGAGTACGCGGCGGAACATGGCTGGTCGAGCCTACGATGATCGGATGCCAGGTCGTTCAGAAGCGCCGCCTGTGATCGACCTGCATGCGCACAGCAGTGTCTCGGACGGCACGGAGACTCCGGCGGAACTCGTGGCCGCGGGGGTCGCCGCCGGGCTCGACGTGCTCGCCATCACCGATCACGACTCGACGGCGGGGTGGGTCCCCGCGTTCGAGGCGGCCGAAGGCACCGGGATCACGATCGTTCCGGGTATGGAGCTCTCGACGCAGCTCGACGGTGCGAGCGTGCACCTGCTCGGCTACCTCATCGACCCCGCGCATCCCGGTCTGCTCGCCGAGACGGAGCGCATCCGTGCCGAACGTCTGCACCGGGCGGAGGCGATGGTGCAGCGGATCGCCGTCGACTACGCGCTCGACTGGGACGACGTGCTCGCGCAGACGACCCCGGGAGCCACCGTGGGGCGCCCCCATATCGCCGACGCCCTCGTCGCCCGCGGGCACGTCACCGATCGCAGCGCGGCGTTCCAGAGCATCCTGCACTGGCGAGGCGGCTACTACCGCCCGCATCAGGCCCCGAAGCCGGTCGAGGGCGTCGAGCTCATCGTCGCGGCGGGCGGTGTGCCGGTGCTCGCACATCCCGGCGGTCGCGGACCCGACCGGGTGTTCAGCGAGAAGCGCATCCGCGGACTCGTGGATGCCGGACTCGCCGGCGTCGAGATCCGTCACCGCGACAACCCGGAGTCGTCGCGTGCGAAGTGGCTCGACGTCGCGGCGCGCTACGGGCTGCTCACGACCGGGTCGAGCGACTACCACGGCACGGGAAAGCCCAACCTGCTCGCCGAGAACACGACGACGCCCGACGACTACGCGCGCATCCTCGAGCTCGGCACGGGGTCGAACCCGTTCGAGGGTTAGCCGCTCAGCGGGTCCCGCGGTGCCGGCGCGTCAGCTCGTGATGCCGAGCTCGTGGATCGCCCAGCCGCCGCAGCCGGCGTCCTCCCACCGGTAGGCGTCGCCCGCCCCCGTGCTCCCGCCGATGGTCTCGCGCCAGCCCGCGGGCTCCTCGGCGTTCATGACCGTCGGCGGCACACGCGGGTCGTACCAGAACCCCGCGTCGGCCATGCACTCCACGATGAGGGTCTGCGTCGCGACCCACTCAGGCGCGGTCTCGGGCGGGACGCGCCACGCGTTGCCCTCGGCGTACTCGACGAGCTCGTCGCGCGTGACCGGCAGGTCGTCGGGTCGCAGAACGTCGGCGCGGCGCTGACTCGGGAACATCCCGGTCGGCTGCGGCTGAGGTTCCCAGGCTTCGGGCGTCGGCAGCGAGGTCATCGTCGGCGGTGGCTCGTACGGCGGGATGGTGGTCGAGAACAACAACGCCCCGCCGGTCAGACCGACCGCGAGCAACGCGACGCTGCCGACGACGAGGAGCACGCTGCGGTTCACGCCACCTCCTCTCGCGCCGGGGCGAGGGCGAGCGCGACGAGCGCCGGCACCGCCGAGATCGCTCCGACGACGAGGAACCACCCTGGGAGCCACGCGTCGACGGAGTAGTTGGCGAGGCCGTAGAACGCCGTTTGGAAGGTCGCGCTCAGGGTGATGAGGACGAGCGACCCGAAGTGCACGGCGACGCCGGTCGCGACGGCGAGCCAGAGCAGACCGAGACGACGGGTGCGGAGACGTGCGACGAGGAGGAGGCCGAGCAGCAGGGCGGCGACACCCAGCGCCGTCGACGACACGGTGACGAGCGAGGGCAGCGCCTCCCCGCGCGAGAGTCCGACGGCGGTGCGGCCGAGGGCTCCGAGGCCGAGTGCGAGTGCCGCTCCCGAGATCACGAGCGCGCTCGTGAGCCCGACCCGCACGACGCCGGTCTCCCGCGGCGCGCGGGACGGCATCCGCCACCGCCACGCGAGGTCGGCCGGGACGCCGCGCAGCACGCGTCCGACGATCGACGCGGCGAGAGCGGCAGCGGGACGATCCGCCTGCCCCGCTGCCTGCTCCCACACGTCGCTCGCGATCTCGTCGCGTCGGTCACCGGCGACCTCCGGGTCGAGGTCACGGGTGTACCAGCCCGCCCAGGAGAGGGCGAATCGGGATGCCGTCCGCACGACGGGAGGGATGCGGCGGCTCACGCGAGGCCCCGCGCCGCGGTGGCGCCCGTCGCGTCTCCCGTGACCGGAGCCGCAGCCCGTGCGGCGGCGAGGGCGAGCGAGCCGTCCGGCGTCACCGTGTAGTGGCGGCGGCGGGGTCGACCCTCGCGCTCGCCGATCGCCGGGTCCTCCCACTCGGCGGTGAGCAGACCGGCCTCGGCGAGCCGGCCGAGCGCCTTGTAGAGCGTCCCGTGCGCGGTGAGTGGGCGCGCGTCGTCCTCGCCGCGCGAGAGTTCGGCGGCGAGGGCGAAGCCGTGGAACGGCGCGCCTCCGCGCTGCAACTCGATGCCCGATTCGAGGATGCGCAGTTCGAGGGGGAGGAGCACTCCGGGCTTGCGACGGGCCATGGAGAAAGAATAGGAAGATATCTTCCTATTCGCAACCCGACGCGCTCAGCGGGTCCAGCGCGCCGACAGCGGGGCGTCCGGGCCCTGCAGGACGAGTTCGTTCGCCGAGCACGCCGCCGACACCGTCGGGATGTCGGTGTAGTCGATCGAGGGCACGGCGGCGTCCGGGTCGACGGGCGCGTCCGGGTCGGGCACGTTCGCCCAGTTCTCGAGGTCGATCGTGTCGTCGGTCGAGCCCGTCTCCCAATCGCCGGAGCCCGTGTAGGCCGACAGCTGGTCGAGCGGCACCGAGGTGTCGCCGGCGACGATCGTGCCCGTCGTCGTGAGCGCGATGTCGGTCGCGACCAGGCCGTCCTCGGTGAACGTGATCGTGCCGGCCCCGGTCATCGCGAAGCCGACGATCGGGAGGCCCAGACCGAGCACGAACGCCTCCGACTGGCTCGCGTAGTCGGCGACATCGAGCTGCCACGTGCCGACGACGCAGGGCGTCTCGTCGCCTCCCGGCTGATCGGCGGGCTGCTCGTCGGCCGGCTGCCCGCCCGGGGCGGTGCAGCCGGCGAGCAGGAGCAGAGCGGCGGCGCCGGCGATGAGATGGGTGCGCATGGGTCCCCGTTCGTCAGGTGTACATTCCCACGACGCCCCCCGGGTCGTCCAGGGTTGACGGCTACGCTCGGGTGATGCGCCGCCGCTACCGGAACGAGCCGATCTACACGGGTGCGATCACGCTCGGCCGGATGCTGTTCGGCACTCTGCGGGTGAAGCTGCGGGTCGCCGGTCGCGAGAACCTTCCGCTCGACGGCGGCGCGGTGATCGCCATCACCCACTTTGGGTATCTCGAGTTCGCGATCGTCGAATGGACGACGTGGCTCGCGAATCGACGCCGCATCCGTTTCATGGCCAAGAAGGGCGCCTTCAAGGGCTGGCCGCTCGGCGCCTTCATGCGCAACATGAAGCACATCCCGGTCGACCGGGCCGCGGGGTCGCACGCCTACGACGAGGCGATCACGGCGCTGCAGCAGGGCGAGCTGATCGGCGTCTTCCCCGAAGGGACCGTGAGTCGGAGCTTCGAGGTGCAGCGACTCAAGGCAGGAGCCGCCCGTCTGGCGCAGCAGGCCGGAGTGCCGCTCGTGCCGGTCGCCGTCTGGGGTGCCCACCGCATCCTCACCAAGGGCGCGAAGGGGAAGCAGCGCGAGCGTCTCGGCGTGCCCGTCTACGTCGCGATCGGTGAACCGCTCACGGTGGGGCCGGACGACGACGTGCACGACGCGTCGGATGCTCTGCGCGCGACGTTGCAGACGATGACCGACCACCTGCAGGACATCTACCCCGTGTCGGGGGACGGCCAGTGGTGGCAGCCCGCGCGACGCGGGGGCGCGGCGCCGAGCGTCGCGGAGGTCGAACACGAGCAGCGTGGATCGCGTCGCCCCGACGACCTCGCGGTGTGAGGAGATCCCGGGCTGTCGACTACGGCGTCGTGGGGGCGCCGCCGCCGGAACCGCCGCGGCGACGGCGGGTGCGGCTGCGACGCGCGGGCGTCGAGCCGTCGTGCGTGCCGCCGCCCTCCTGGCGGGGAGCGCCGTCGGCCGTGGTCGCGCCGGCCGAAGCCGCCTGCTGACCGCGGCCCGAACCCGAACCGCCGCGTGAACGCGTACGGGTGCGCGGCGGGCGGTCGCCGCCCTCGCTCTCGCGGGCCGGTCGCGGCTCGCGCTCGAGGTGCGGGGCGGCGGGCGTCGACTTGAGCCGACCCTTCGCCCCGACGGGGATGTCGAGCTCCTCGAAGAGGTGCGGCGAGGACGAGTAGGTCTCGGTCGGCTCCGGAATGCCCATCTCGAGGGCGCGGTTGATGAGCGCCCACTTGTGCATGTCGGCCCAGTCGACGAACGTCACCGCGATCCCGGTCTTGCCGGCGCGACCGGTGCGACCCGCGCGGTGCAGGTAGGTCTTCTCGTCCTCGGGGATCGTGTGGTTGATGACGTGCGTGACGTCGTTGACGTCGATGCCGCGCGCCGCGACATCCGTGGCGATCAGCACCTCCTTCTTGCCCGCCTTGAATGCGGCCATCGAGCGCTCGCGCGCCTCCTGGCTCATGTCGCCGTGCACGGCCGCGGTGCTGAAGCCGCGGTCGCTGAGCTCTTCGACGAGCTTCTGGGCGGCGCGCTTCGTGCGCGTGAAGATGACGGTCTTGCCGCGACCCTCGGCCTGCAGGATGCGGGCGACGACCTCGTCCTTGTCGAGAGAGTGCGCGCGGTAGACGACGTGCTTGATGTTCGCCTGCGTGAGTCCCTCATCCGGATCGGTCGCACGGATGTGGATCGGCCGGTTCATGAACCGTCGGGCGAGGGCGACGATCGGCCCGGGCATCGTCGCGGAGAAGAGCATCGTGTGGCGGGTGGCCGGGGTCTGCGCGAAGAGCTTCTCGATGTCGGGCAGGAAGCCCAGGTCGAGCATCTTGTCGGCTTCGTCGAGCACCATCTCGGACACGTTCGCGAGCGATAGCAGGCGCTGCCCGGCGAGGTCGAGGAGGCGACCCGGGGTGCCCACGACGATCTGCGCGCCGGCCTTGAGCTGCTCGACCTGACCTTCGTAGGCCTTGCCGCCGTAGATCGCGACGACCTTCGTGTTGCGCTTGCTCGTGGCGAGCTCGAGGTCTTCGGCGACCTGCACGCACAGTTCGCGCGTCGGCACGACGACGAGCACCTTGACGCCGGGCTCCGGGTCGAGACCGATGCGCTGGATGATCGGCAGACCGAATCCGAGGGTCTTGCCGGTTCCGGTCTTGGCCTGGCCGATGATGTCCTGGCCCGCGAGGCCGAGGGGGATCGTCTGGGTCTGGATCGGGAAGGGCTCGATGATGCCCTTCTCGGCGAGGGCGTCGACCATGTCCTGATCGATGTTGAGATCGCTGAAAGTCAAAGGAACTACCTGTCTGCTCATCTTCGGTGCCCACCGCGCCGAAGACCGGACAGTAGGCTGGTTGCGTGTTGGGCTGGCTGCGTCGTCGACGGATCCGCGCCCGGGGAGTGACTCGGCCGGTGCGATCGGAGGCCGTGGAGGCCACCCGCGTCGAACTCGCCGAACTCGCCCCCGCGCCTGAAGCCTACCTGGGCCAGCTCGCCTACCTCACTCTCGTGCTGTTCGAGAACCTCGGGCGTGGCGCCGCCGTCGCGCCGACGGTGTCGGGCAAGAGCCGTCTCGGACGCGTCGCCGCGGAGGTGCTCGAGATCCACGAGGCGGTGCTCGCCGAGTTCGAGGCGCGCCGTCTCGACCCGGCTGCGGCGATGCAGCCCTACCGCGCGGGGCTCGACGACTTCCAGCGCCGCACGCAGGGCGACGACTGGCACGAGGTGCTCATCACCTGCTACCTGACGTCGGGCTTCCTGCTCGACTTCTACGCGGGACTCGCCGCGGGCCTTCCCGGTGGTCTCGCCGACCGCATCTCGGCGCTGCTCTCCGACGACGACGCCGAAGACCTCCTCGTCGAGGAGCTGCGCGAGTCGATCGACGGCAACCCGCGGCTCGCCTCACGACTCGCGATGTGGGGTCGCCGGCTCGTCGGCGACACGATGCTCGTCGCGCGTTCGGCGCTCGACATCGACGGCCGTTCGGATGGTGAGGAGCGGATCGAGCCGATCTTCACCGAGCTCATCGCGGCGCACACCCGCCGGATGGATGCCCTCGGCCTGACTGCCTGACACCTCAGTTGCAGATTGCTCCCGGAGGACGGAGCAATGTGCAACTAACCCGACAAAACCCTTACGCCCGGCCGCCCGAGAGCACGTGCCGCTGGTGGGCGTCCCACGCGATGCGACGACGCGAAAGCGCCACGGCGACGACCGCAGAGGCGACGGTCGCGGCCGCGAGCGACCCGATCCAGATCCACGCGTTGTCGAACGTGATGCCGAGCCACAGCATCCCGACCCAGGCGACGGCGGTCGCGGCGGCGCCGACGGCGGGGAGCAGCAGCACCCCGTAGACCTGGCGTCCCGGCAGCACGTAGCGCAGGAGCAGGCCGATCCCGGCGCCGATGACGGTGATGTAGACGAGTTCCATGGTGGCTCGAGGCTAGTGGAGCCCGGGGTCAGGCGACGAAGCCGACCCGACGCGCCGACTCACTGCCGACCTCGAGGTACGAGAACGACGCGGTCGGCACGATGTAGAGCTTGCCCTTGTCGTCGGTGAGGCGGATGAACTTCGCGTCCGAGTCGAGCGCGGCGGCCACGACCTTCTCGACCTCGGCCGGGGTCTGCGACGACTCGAAGCTCAGTTCACGCGGGGAGTTGGCGATGCCGATGCGAATGTCCACGTGTTCAGCGTAATGGCGGTCGTTTGCTCGGCACGGCCGTTTCGCCGGGGGCGGAACGCGCGGCGCTCGACCACGTCAAGGAGATTCGCCCCCGACGTCCGCGCCAACCGCGTCGTGCGCCGCGGCGACGGCAGATTCTCCTTGAACTGGTCGAACCCCACCGCCGACACATGGATGTCATGTCGGCCCCGCCGGTTAACCTCGGCCTAGTGAGTGGGCTGGTTGGTGATCGCGGGGCTTCGGGTCAGGGTCCCGTCGAACCTTCCCTCGTGCTCGATCCCTCACAGGCTGCGATCGTCGACCTACCCGACGACTCGTTCGCCGCCGTGCTCGGGGCGGCGGGGTCGGGCAAGACCACGACGATCGTCGAGGTCGTGGCGGATCGCATCCTGAACCGGGGGTGGGAGCCGCGCTCGGTGCTCGTGCTCACGTCGGCGCGCGGCGCGGCGACCCGCCTGCGCGACCGCATCGCGGTGCGGCTCGGAGTGCCGACCGACGGGCCGCTCGCCCGCACGGCGCCGTCGCTCGCCTACGAGATCGTCGGTGTCGACGCCCGCGCCGCCGGCCGCACGCCGCCGCGGCTGCTCACCGGCGCCGAGCAGGATGCCGACGTCGCCGCGCTGCTCGACGGTCACGTCGGGAGCGGCTCCGGTCCCGACTGGCCCGAGCCGCTCACCCCCGAGGTGCGGGCGACGGCGCGCTTCCGCGCCGAGCTGCGCGACCTCCTCGCGCGTGCGACCGAGCAGGGCATCACGCCCGCGCGGCTGCGAGAGCTCGGCCGTGCTGCGGGGCGGCCCGAGTGGGTCGCGGCGGGAGAGTTCTTCGACGAGTACCTCGACATCGTCGCGGGGGCGCGCGAAGAGCAGCGCGATCCCTCCGAGCTCGCACGCCTCGCGATCGCGGTGCTCGACGCCGGCGGCGGGGGCGAGCGGGTCGAGGGGCTGCGGCTCGTGCTCGTCGACGACCTCCCCGAGGCGACGGAGGCGACGCTCGGCCTCCTCGCCGCGCTCGCGCGTCGCGGCATCCCGGTGATGGCGTTCGGCGACCCCGACGTGGCGGCGAACGCGTTCCGCGGCGGCGAGCCGGACGCGTTGGGTCGGCTGTCGTCGGTGCTCGGGGTGGAGGGCATCCCGACCCTCGTGCTCGAGAGCGCCCACCGGCCGAACTCGGCACTGCGCGCCTTCACCGCGACGATCACCGAGCGGGTCGGGGCCGCGGCCGCGGGCGCGCAGCGTCGGGCCGAGGCGCACCGCGCGCCCGGTCTCGACACGCGCCTTCGGCGCTACTCGACCACCGAGCGTCCCCCGCTCGCGCGCATCGAAGGCCCGACGGCGGCGCGCACGGCGGCGATCATCGCGCGCGTGCTGCGCGAAGAGCATCTGCTGCACGGGGTGCCGTGGCGGCGTCTCGCCGTCATCGCACGCTCCGGCGCGTCGGTGCCCGCGCTCGCCCGCGCCCTCGCGCTCGCCGAGGTGCCGACCCGCACGGGCGGCGGGGGTACTGCCCTGCGCGACGACGCCGCGGCCCGCGCCCTGCTCGCGGTCGTCGAGGCGGGGCTCGGCCGCCGCGAACTCGATGCGACGCTCGCGGCCGAGCTGCTCACCGGTCCCGTCGGCGGGCTCGACCCGATCGGGCTGCGACGGTTGCGGCTCGCGCTGCGCACCGAGGAGGCCGCGGTGGGCGGGATGCGTCCGAGCGGCGAGCTGCTCGTCGAGGCGCTCGCCGCACCCGGCCGTTTCTCGACAATCGACATGCCCGTCGCGCGCACCGCCGAGCGACTCGCGGGAACGCTCGACGCGCTCCGGAACGCCGAGCCGACGGCCACCGCCGAGGAGCTGCTCTGGCTCGCCTGGGAGCGCAGTCGCCTCGCCGGCCCCTGGCGCGCGCAGGCGCTCGGCGGCGGTGTCGCGGCGGCCGAGGCCAACCGCGACCTCGACGGGATCGTCGGGCTGTTCGCCGCGGCCAAGCGCTTCGCCGAGCACCGCACCGACGCCCCCGACGCCTCCGTCTTCTTCGACGAGCTGCGCGACGCCGAGGTGAGCGAAGACCTCATCGCCCCGACCCGTATGGACGACGCCGTGCTCGTCACCACCCCGTCGGGGGCCGTCGGGCTCGAGTTCGACACCGTCGTCGTCGCCGGGCTGCAAGACGGGGCGTGGCCGAATCTCCGTCCGCGCGGCTCGCTCCTCGCGCCGCAGGCTCTCGCGCGGGCGGCGGCGGGGGAGCAGGGTCCGCTCGATGAACGCAAGCAGGTGCTCGACGACGAGCTGCGGATGTTCGCGCTCGCCGTCTCCCGCGCGCGCGACCGCGTCATCCTCGCGGCGGTCGTCAACGACGACGAAGCTCGCAGCCGACTCGTGGACCTGCTGCCGCCCGACGCCCCCGTGCTCGCCGACGGCAGCCCGCTCACACTCCGCGGCACCGTCGGGCGCCTGCGCCGCATCCTCACGTCGCGCACGGCGGATGCGCGCACTCGGGCCTCCGCCGCCGCGACCCTCGCGTCGCTCGCCGAGGCGGGGATTCCGGGCGCGAGCCCCGACGAATGGCACGGCCTCGTCGCGCCGTCGACGGACGCGCCGCTCTTCGAGGGCGTGCCGATGCCCGTGAGCCCGTCGCGACTCGAGCGGTTCGAGGAGTCGCCGCTCGACTGGTTCCTCGAGACGGTCGGCGGGTCGACGTCGACGACGCTCATGGATGTCGGCACGATCCTGCATTGGGCGATGGAGACCGCGCCCTCGGCCGACGCCGATGCGGTGTGGGCCCGGGTCGAGCAGCGCTGGGGCGAACTGCTGTTCGAGAGTCCGTGGCTCGCCGAGCACCACCGGCGCTCGGCCCGCGTGCTCGCCGACGGGATCGCCGCCTACCTCGGCGACTTCGCGGTCGCGGGCGGCACGGTCGTCGGGGCCGAGAAGGCGTTCGAGCTCGACGTCGAGCCCGCCCGGGTGCGCGGCACGATCGACCGCGTCGAGCGGGCCGCCGACGGCAGCGTCGTCATCGTCGACCTCAAGACGGGCACGCCCGAGACGAAGCAGGCGAAGATCGAAGCCACGGCACAGCTCGGCGCCTACCAGCTCGCGTACCGCGCGGGGCTGCTCGACGACGTGCTCGACGAGCTCGGCGACCACCGGGCCGGCGGCGCGAAGCTGCTCTACGTCAAATCGGGGGTCGGCGGGAAGCCCTACCGCGAGGGCGTGCAGGCGCCGCTCGGCGAGGACGGGCTCGAGGCGTTCCGCGAGCGCATCCGGCAGGTCGCGATCGGGATGGCGGCGGCGTCGTTCGAGGGCGTGCTCGAGGTGGGCGGGTACGGGCTCGGCGCCGTGCCCGAACTGCGCCTGCATCGCGTGGGGTCGGTGAGCGGGGAGTGAGCGAGTCGACCTCGCCGATCAGGTACAGCGCGATCGACATCGCCGAAGCACTGTCGGCGGTGCGCGGCAAGCCGGTTCCGCATCCGACCGCGCAGCAGCGCGCCGTCATCGAGGCGCCGCTCGCTCCGGCGCTCGTCGTCGCCGGGGCCGGATCGGGCAAGACCGAGACGATGGCCAACCGCGTGCTCTGGCTGCTCGCCAACGGGCTCGTCGAACCCGCGCAGGTGCTCGGGCTCACCTTCACCCGCAAGGCGGCGGGCGAGCTCAGCGTGCGCATCCGCGAGCGCATCGCCGAGCTCGACGCGGCCGGCCTGCTGCCCGAGCGCGACGTGTTCGACGCCCCGGAGGTCGGCACCTACAACGCGTTCGCGAACAAGCTCTACCGCGACTCCGCGATCCTGCTCGGGCGCGAGGGCGACGCCCCGGTGCTCGGTGAGGCGGCGGCGTGGCAGCTGGCCCGCGGCGTCGTCGTCCGCAGTCGCGACGACCGGCTCGCGCGACTCGGCAAGAACCTCGACCCGCTCACCAAGGCCGTGCTGGCCGTCGCCCGCGGGGTCGCCGAGCACGCGGGCGACCTCGACGAGCTGCGCGCCCTCGGTCGTCGCCTCGGCGAGCTGGCCGACCTTCCGACCAACGATCCGCCCGACCGGTTCGAGCGCGCCGACGCCGTGACGCTCGCCGAGAGCCTCGGCGCGCTCGACGTGCTCGCCGACCTCGCCGCGGAGTACGAGGCGGAGAAGGTGCGGCGCGGCGTCGTCGAATACGCCGACCAGGTCGCCCTCGCGCTGCGGATCGCCGAGAAGCAGCCCGCGCTCGGCGAGGGGCTGCGCGAGCAGTACCGCGTCGTGCTGCTCGACGAGTACCAGGACACCTCCGTCGTACAGACGCGGCTGCTCGCGTCGCTCTTCGGCGGCGGAGCCGTCATGGCGGTCGGCGACCCGAACCAGTCGATCTACGGCTGGCGCGGCGCGAGTGCCGCCAACCTCGACCAGTTCGCGTCGCTCTTCGGGGCGGAGTCGCGGTTCGCGCTCTCGACGTCGTGGCGCAACGGCACCGGCATCCTCGCCGCCGCCAACGAGCTCGTCGCACCGTTCGCCGGGCGCGGCGTGCCGGTGGAGCGGCACGGGGCGTCGCCGGCGGCGACGCGCCACGCGGTCGAGCTCGCCTTCCCCGAGACGGTCGCCGAGGAGGCCGCCGCCGTCGCCGACTGGCTCGCCGCGCGCGTCGACGATCGCACGAGCGCCGCCATGCTGCTGCGCACCCGGGCGACGCAGCCGTACTTCCTCGCGGCACTGCGGGAACGCGGCATCCCGTTCCACGTGCTCGGCATCGGCGGGCTGCTGGCCGAGCCGGAGATCGCCGACCTGGTCTGCGTGCTCTCCGCGCTCGACGACCCGACGGCGGGCATCCAGCTGCTGCGCGTGCTCGCCGGGTCGCGCTGGCGCGTCGGGGTGGCCGACCTGCACGCGCTCAACCGTCTGGCCTCCTGGCTGCGCGCGCGCGACCACACGCAGCGCAAGCACGACGACGACGTGCGGGAGATCCTCGGCACGGCCGTCGCGCCGGGGGAGGGCGGGTCGATCGTCGACGCGCTCGACTTCCTCGCGGCGGCACCTCCCGCCCACGTCGCGCTCGAGGGCTTCAGCGAGACGGGCCTCGAGCGACTGAGGGATGCCGGGTCGACCCTGGCGGCGCTGCGGGCGCGGTCGCGGCTCGACCTTCCCGACCTCGTCGCCCTCGTCGTGCAGGAGCTGCGCCTCGACGTCGAGGTCGCGGCGAACGAGCACCGCGTGCTCGGCCCGGCGAACCTCGACGCGTTCTCCGACGCGCTGTCGGGCTATCTCGCGATCGCCGAGATCGCGAGCTTGGGAGGGTTCCTCACCTGGTTGCGCGAAGCCGAGCTGCGGGAAGACCTGTCGCCGCGCCCGGAGCCTCCCGAGGCGGGAACCGTACAGGTGCTCACGGTGCACGGCGCGAAAGGCCTCGAGTGGGATGTCGTCGCCGTGCCGCGGATGGTGACCGACGAGTTCCCCGCGAAGCCGCGCGAAGGTTTCCAGGGCTGGTTGACGTTCGGCCAGTATCCGTGGCCGCTGCGCGGGGACGCCGCCGAGCTGCCCGTCTTCGACGGCGACACCGCGAGCACCCGCAAGGAGCTGCTCGCCGCGCGCGACGCCTTCAAGGAGGGCGTGCGCCGTCGCGCCCTCGACGAGGAGCGCCGCCTCGCCTACGTCGCCGTCACCCGGGCGCGGCACGAACTGCTGCTGTCGGGATCGTTCTGGGCCGCGCAGACGAAGCCGCGCGAGCCGGGCGTGTTCCTCCGCGACCTCGCGGCGGCGGGGCTCGTGCCCGAGCTGCCCGAGGCGACACGGCACGACGAGAATCCCCTCGGCGACGACCTCGAGCGCATCGTCTGGCCGCTCGATCCGCTCGGCCGGCGCCGCCCCGCGGTCGAGGCGGCGGCCGCGGCCGTGCGTGCGGCGACACCGTCGCTCGTCGGACCCTGGGTGCGCGACCTCGAGCTCCTGCTCGCCGAGCGGGCGGCCCGGGGCACCGCGCCGCCGGTCGCCATCCCGACGCGCGTTCCGGCATCCCGATTCCACGACTACGTCAACGAGCCCGAGCGCGTCGCGGGCGAGCTGCGTCGCCCGATGCCCGAGCGGCCGTTCTCGGCGACGCGGCTCGGCACGCTCTTCCACGCCTGGGTCGAGCAGCGGTTCGGGTTCGGCACGGGCGCCGAGGAGCTCGATGCGCTCGACACCGAGTCGGATGCCGGTGCCGTCGAGGCGGTCGGCCCCGAGTTGGAGGCGCTGCGGGCCAGGTTCGAGGCCTCGGAGTGGGCGCAGCGCCGGCCCCGCGAGGTCGAGCGCGAGATCCATCTGCCGTTCGACGACCGCGTCGTCATCTGCAAGATCGACGCGGTCTACGACGAGCCCGACGGTCGCGTGCGCATCGTCGACTGGAAGACCGGCCGCGCCCCGAAGGACGCCGCCGACCTCGAGCGCAAGCAGCTGCAGCTCGCGCTCTACCGGCTCGCCTACGCGCGCTGGGCCGGCATCCCCGAGACGGAGGTCGACGCCGCGTTCTACTTCGTCGCCGAGGATCGCGTGCTCGTGCCCGACCGGATCGACTCGGAGGAGGAGCTGCTGGCACGCTGGCGCGCCGCCGTGCAAGCCCCGGATGCCGGCTCGGCGCGAGCGTAGGCTGGACGCCGTGAGGGCGGTACGGCGATGAGCGATCCGGCCACCGCCCCCATCGCCATCCAGCCCGGTCGCCCGTCGTGGCGCGAGCTGTTCGCCCTCTTCGGACTGCGCAACTACCGCGCCGTCGTCACCGCGCTCTTCGCGTCGAGCATCGCCTTCTGGATGTCGCGTGTGGCGATCGACTGGCTCATGCTCGAGCTCACGGGCAACCTCGCCCTCGTCGGCCTGGCGGTCACGCTGCAGTTCGGTCCAACGCTGCTGTTCGGCGCCCTCGCCGGCGTCGTCGCCGACCGCTTCCCGCGGCGCACGATCGTGATCATCACGCAGTCGGTCTCGGTCGTCAGCATGGGCACGCTCGCCGTGCTCGCCATCCTCGGCCTCGCCCAGGTGTGGCTCGTCTTCACCGTCGCCCTCATCGCCGGTGTCGCGGGTGCGATCGAGGGGCCGGCGCGCGGGGCGGTGCTCGGCCAGATCGTCGACCCGGCGCGGCTGCGCACCGCGGTGAGCATCAACGCGGGCGTCTTCCACATCGGCGGTCTCATCGGACCGGCGATCAGCGGCATCCTCATCGGCGTCGTCGGCTCGGGGTGGTCGATCGCCGTCAGCGTCGTCGTCACGATCGTCGCGCTCGTCGCGTTCGCGTCGCTGCGCACGCACGAGCTCTCGCCGGTCGTGCGTCCGGCGAAGGGTTCGGGGGGCGTACGGGTCGCCGTCCGGTACGCGACGCGCAAGCCGACGATCCTCTGGCCGCTCGTGCTGCTGTTCTTCATCGCGACCTTCGGCATGACTCTGCCCGTGCTGTTCACGGCGGCCGCCGGGGAGCGCGGGTTCGACACCGGGTCGGAAGGCTACGGGCTCTACACGTCACTCGCCGCCGTCGGGGCGGTCGTCGGCGCAGTGCTCTCGGCGCGGAGGAAGTCGCTGCGGCTGCGCTCGATCGCCTTCCTCACGGGGGCCTACGGCCTGGCGATCCTGATCGCCGGCGTCGTGCCGATCTACGGGGTGTTCCTCGGCGGCGTCGTCGCGCTCGGGGTGTTCCGCATCCTGTTCGCCACGGGCGCGGATGCCATGGTGCAGCTCTCGTCGAACCCCAGCATCCGCGGTCGCGTGATCGCGATCTACACGATCGTGCTCATGGGCGGGCAGGCCGCGGGCGGCCTCATCATCGGCTGGATCGCGGAGGTGATCGGCATGCACGTCGCCTTCGCGGTGGCGGGCGGGGTGCCGCTCGTCGCGGCGATCGTCGTCGCCGGCATCCTCGCGTTCCGGCACGAGCTCACCCTCAAGGTCAACCTGCGCGACTTCCGCCGGGTGGTGCGGATCGTCAAGCGACGTCGACCCGCCGCCCCGCCGTCGACCTCGCGAGATCAGGCGTAGAAACCGTCGCGCAGGTTGATCCCGTGCTCGAGCCAGACGCGCATCGCCATGAGCATCCCGGTCCACCCCTCGCAGTTGCCGAACGCGTTCTTCGCGCCGTCGGGCGTCGCGCGCCACGACGACTCGGTGATCGTCACGAGGGTGCGGCTTCCTCCGTCGATCGGCTCGAACTCGAACGTCGTCGTCGTGTACGGCTCGACCGATTCGTTGCCGTCCCAACGGATCACGATGCGGCGCGGCGGGTCGGCCTCGACGACCGTCACGGGGAATTCCCCGGGGAAGTCGTGGAAGTCCCAGTGGGCGGTCGCTCCGGTCTCGAGTCGCCCGCGAGCGCCGCCCGTCGCGAAGTACTGCGACAACTGGCCGGGGTCGGCGACCGCCTCGTACACCTCGGCTGCGGGCCGCGACACGCGACCCGACACGGTGAAGCTCAGTTCCTTCAGCTCAGTCATGTTGTATTTTTACAACATGATTGAGGACGACGGCAAGGGCGACGACGACGCCGTCTTCCGGGCGCTCGCCGCACCCGTGCGCCGGCGCATGCTCGACGCGCTCAAGGAGTCGACGCTCACGACCGGCGCCCTGTGTGCGGCGTTCCCGGAACTCGACCGCACGACGGTGCTCCAGCACCTCCGCGTCCTCGAAGACGCCGAGCTCGTCACCGGTCGACGGCTCGGACGCGAACGGCACCTCGCGCTCGCGCCGCTGCCGATCAAGCGCCTCCACGACCGGTGGATCGGCGACTACGCCCGCGCCGCCGTCGAACTCCTCGGCCGGCTCGACGACTGAGCGCCGTCGCGCCGTCTACGCGAACTCGGCGAGCAGGGCGAGCTCGTCGGCATCCGACAGCCCTGCTCCAAGCATGATCTCCGGATGCGCCTCCCGCCAGGCGAGCGTGTCGGCGAGCGTCTCGGCGAGGGGGCGACGGCGCAGCCCGAGCGACTCGGCGCGCGCCGTGCTGTTCGAGTTGAGTCCCACCGCCTCGGCCGGGAGCCAGAGGGGCAGCGACCGCGGACCCGACCACGGCTGCACCTCGTGCGCTTCGAGCCATGCGTCGTCGACCGGCACGGGCACCGCTCGCCCGCCCGCAACCTGACGCGCGATCGCGAGGTGCTCGGCGAGGGTGAAGGTCTCGCCGCCGACGTTCGCGATGCCGGGCGCGCGGGTCTCGGCGGCATCCACGAGCCACGCGGCGAGGTCTCGCACGTCGATGAGCTGCACGGGATGCGCCGCCTCGGGCACGAGCACGCGACCGTCGACCGACGAGGGATGCGCGAATCGCCACGGCCAGTAGACGCCGCGTCCGGACCGATCACCGGGCCCGCCGATGAGACTCACGCGGGCGACGTGCGACCGCTCCTCGCCGAGCGCGGCGAGCACGAGGCGTTCACAGGCGACCTTCGCCGGCCCGTACTCCGACATGTCGGCCATGACGTCGGCGTCGAGCGGGTCGAACGTCGCGCCGGATTCGTCGCGCCCGATCTCGGCCGGGTCGGAGTACACCGAGCTCGTCGAGACGAGCACCCAGTGCGTCGTGCGCTCCGCGAGCGCGTCGACCGCCGCGCGCACCTGGCCGGGCTGACGTGCGACGTCGATCACGGCATCCCAGTCACCTGTCGCCTCGTCGAAGGCGGGCGGCGCCGTGCGGTCGGCGCGCAGGAATCGCGCACCCTCCGGCACCGCGCCCGACTCGCCGCGGGCGAGGGCCGTGACGTCGTGCCCGCGGGAGACGGCGTCGGCGACGACGAGGGAGCCGAGCCAGGCGGTACCGCCGAGGACGAGAATGCGCATGCGCGTAGTCCAGCACGCGGACGGGGCGCGGGCGAGGGGCTCCGCCGAGAGCGGACCGCACCGCGCTGACCCGGGTAGCGTGAACGGGTGGCCCGACCGCACGACGACAGCATCGACGAGGACGACGACGCCCTCCGCTGGGCGGGTGACGAGGAGCAGGGGCGGGCCGCGCCGCGCCTCGGGACCGACGCCGCCACCGCGACCACCGCGGCCGACGACGCCGAAGTCGAGGAGACGCCCGGAGGCCGAGGCCGCCGCGCCGCGACCGTCGGTTTCGCCGTCCCCTACCTCGCGCTCACGATCGGCTGGGTGTTCTCGGTGCAGCTCGCCGACAGTCCGGCTCAGCTCTTCCCGGCGATCCTCTGGCAGTTCGGCGAGTTCCTCGCGATGCTCGCCGGGCCGCTCTGGTTCGCCGCGACGCTCAACCTCACGCGCGACTTCCGGCCCCGGGTGCGCGTCGGCTGGCTCGCGCTCGGCACCCTCGTGCTGCTGCCGTGGCCGATCATCCTGCGGTTCCTCGCCGCCCTCCAGGTCGCCGGGAGCCTCTCGTGATCGTCGTCGCCCTCGTCTTCGCGGTGCTCTTCGCGCTCGCGCTCGTCAGCCCGGTGTCCGACCTGGTCGCGTTGCCCGGCCTCTACGAGGCGTACGGGATCGGGGATGCCGTGCCGTGGCCGCTGCTCGTGCTCGCGGTCGCCGTGCCGCCCGCCCTGTACGTCGCGGGCCTGCTGGTGAGCCGCGGCCGCAGCCCGTTCGCCCGCGCGCTCATCCTGACGGTCGCCCTCGCGGCATCCTTCGCCCTGTACTTCGGCATCGTCGCCCTCGTCGGCGCGATCCAGCCCCCGCTCTCGTTCTGACACTTTCGGCGGGTTAGTTGCACATTGCTGCGTCTTCCGGGCGCAGTCTGCAACTGGCTCGCGGCTCCAGGAGATGGCCTGCCCGCCAGTTGCAGAACGTCGCCGGAGAACGCAGCAATGTGCAACTAACGCGACAGTCCGTCGAGGGGCCAGGCGGCGAGCAGCACGAGGGCGGCGAGCAGCACCTGCCCCACCAGACGCGGCCAGAACGGGATGGCGGTGCGGCCGAAGCGTTGCGGGTCGCGTGCAGCGTAAGCGTTCGCGGGGAACACCGCCGCGAGGAAGACGACGAGGCAGATGCCGGCCGCGAGCCGGACGCCGTCCCACGGGACGAGCATCCCTATCCCGCCGAGCAGTTCGCAGACACCGGTGATCACGACGAGAGCCGCGGGCCAGCCGGGGCGGCGCAGCGGTGGAGGGATCATCGCCCGCATGCCGCGGGCGACCTTCGGCACGAAGTGCAGCACCCCCATCAGCACGAAGACCGCGGCGACCGCGAACCGCAGGGCGAGTTGCGTCGTGTGAAGCGCGTCCATGAGCCCATCGTCGCACTGGCTAGACTCGGGGGCGCTGCATCCGCCCACCACCGAAGCAGCACTCGTCGACCTCTGGAGAAACCTCAGTGGCCAAGCCGATCGTCCTGATCGCCGAAGAACTCTCTCCCGCCACCGTCGAGGCCCTCGGGTCCGACTTCGACATCCGCTCGGTCGACGGCACCGACAGGCCCGCCCTGCTCGCCGCTCTCGCGAGCGCGAGTGCGGTGCTCATCCGATCGGCGACGCAGATCGACGCGGAAGCGCTCGCTGCCGCCCCCGAGCTCAAGGTCGTGGCGCGCGCGGGCGTCGGCCTCGACAACGTCGACATCAAGGCGGCGACCGAGGCCGGCGTCATGGTGGTCAACGCGCCGACGTCGAACATCATCAGTGCCGCCGAGCTCACGATCGGCCACATCCTCTCGCTCGCGCGCCACATCCCGGCCGCCCACGCGTCGCTCGCGGCCGGCGAGTGGAAGCGCTCGAAGTACACCGGCACGGAGCTCTACGAGAAGACCGTCGGCATCATCGGCCTCGGCCGCATCGGCGCCCTGATCGCCGCGCGGCTGCAGGCGTTCGGCGTCGAGATCGTGGCCTACGACCCGTACGTCACGGCGACCCGGGCCCAGCAGCTCGGGGCGACGCTCGTGCCTCTCGACGAGTTGCTGGAGCGCAGCGACTTCGTGACCATCCACATGCCGAAGACGCCCGAGACGACGGGCATGATCGGCACGGCCGAGCTGAAGCGCATGAAGAACACCGCGTACGTGGTGAACGTCGCCCGCGGCGGGCTCATCGACGAGGACGCGCTCCACGACGCGCTCACGAGCGGCGAGATCGCCGGCGCGGGGCTCGACGTCTTCGTGCAGGAGCCGCCGGTCGAGAAGAAGCTGCTCCCGCTGCCGAACATCGTCGTCACGCCGCACCTCGGGGCGTCGACCGACGAGGCGCAGGAGAAGGCCGGCGTCTCGGTCGCGCGCAGCGTGAAGCTCGCGCTCGAGGGCGAGCTGGTTCCGGATGCCGTCAACGTCGCCGGGGGAGTCATCGACCCGTTCGTGCGGCCGGGCATCGCGCTCGCCGAGAAGCTCGGCCAGGTGCTGGCCGGCGTCGCGGGACACGAGGCGCTCACGAGCCTCGAGGTCGACGTGCGCGGCGAACTCGCCGCCTACGACGTGAGCGTCTACCGGCTCGCGGCGCTCAAGGGCTACTTCACCAACCTCGTCACCGAGAACGTCTCCTACGTCAACGCCCCGCTGCTCGCCGAACAGCGCGGCATCACCTCGACGCTCACCGTCAGCGAAGACAGTGTCGACTACCGCAACACGACGACACTGCGCGGCGTGCTCGGCGACGGCTCGGTCGTCGAGGTGGCGGGAACTCTCGCCGGCACCAAGATGGCGCAGAAGATCATCGGGCTGAACGGCTACGACATCGAGGTGCCGCTCGCCGACCACCTCATCGTGATGACCTACGAAGACCGCCCGGGCATCGTCGCGACCTTCGGGCGCGAGCTCGGCGACGCGAAGGTCAACATCGCGGGCATGCAGATCGCGCGGCAGCGCGCCGGCGGGCAGGCGCTCAGCGTGCTCACGGTCGACTCGCCCGTGCCCGACGAGGTGCTCGAGCGCATCGCGGACGCGATCGAGGCGACGAGCCTGCGCGCGATCGAGGTCGTCGAGGCCTGAGTCAAGCCCCGCCGACACACTCCTGCCCCCGATAGGGTTCGGAGATGACGAACGCTCAGACTCCGCAGCCTTACCCGCCCACGCCCGCCGCCCCGACCGGGAACGCGGCCGGGGCCGCGGCCCTCGTCATCGGCATCATCGTGGTCGCCTTCGGAGTGACGCAGCAGGTCCTCGGCTACACCGCGTCGCTCTGGATCGACGCGGTCGGCGGGTTCGACCAGATGGGGGTGCTGTTCACCGGCATCTCGCTCGTGTCGGGCGCGTTCGCGATCGCCGGGGTCATCGCCGGGGCGGTCGGCATCCAGCCGTCGCGCGGACGCGGCCGGCCGGCGGCGGCGGCCGGCCTCGCGCTGTCGGCGGCCCACCTGCTGGGCACCCTCGTCGGCTTCGTCATGCCGCTCCTCCTCGATCTGTTCCTCTGAGACCCGAGGCGGGCACGTTCAGTCGGCGTCCGCCTCCGTCGGGTCGTCGGTGCGCCAGTACGTGCTCACGCACGCGTTCGGGTCACCGGCGCCGAATTCGGCGTTCCCCTGGTAGCCGAGCAGGAACGCGTCCGTGCGCTGCTCGGCGGTGCCGTGGTCGACGACACCCGGGGAGTCGCCGATGACCGCGAGCACCGCGCCCGCCTCCTGGAGGTCACCCGTCTCGAGCGCACCCTTCGCATAGGCGGTCGCGGTCCAGTTGCCGGCGAAGCAGTCGGCCATGAGCTCGAACCACATCACGTGGCCGAGCGGGGGAGCGTCGAGCTGCATCGCGAGCTCGAAGGTGATGTGATGCCCGAACTCGTGGGCGACCACGAGCGCGGCGCCGAAGTCGCCGCCGACCTCGATCGGCATCCCGAAGGCGTCGCCGAGCCACATCCGCTGCATCGTCTCGGCGCCGAACATGATCGCGCCGACCGGGTCGCCGTTCTCGTCGGCCGAGCCGTCGAGGGAGCAGAAGAACGCGTTGTTGGTGTCGCTCTCCATGACGATCGGCTCGTCGTAGCCGCAGTTGCTCACCCACGGCTCGTCGCCGGGTTGCACGATGACGTACTCGAGCACGGGCTCCTCGAGTCCGGATGCGAGGAAGTACTCGGTCCAGACGGCGTCGGCGTCTTCGATCACGGCGATGAGGAACTGCTCCACCTCCTCGAGCGAGGGCGGGCCGTCGAGGTCGAGGCGCGGCGGGATGTCGCCGTCGACCGCGACGGGAAGCTCGGCCGCGTCGGCGATGGTCGGCACGGGGGCGGGCACCGGTGCGGCGGCGGGGGCGACGCAGCCGGCGAGGACGGCGACCGCGGCGAGCCCGGCGAGGGCGGGAAGGAGTCTCGGGACTGTCATGCCGACAGGATGCCCACGCACTGCCTTCCCCCGTCCGCCCGCTCGCGTTCTGCAACGCCGCTGCAACGTCCCCGGGTAGTGGTGGCGGCCCCCTCGGGATGCCGCTACCTTCGCGGGTAGATCAGGCGTCACGCTGCCCTGGACCACCCCCGAGGTCCTCGACGCCTCCGTCCCCCCGAACGGAAACCCGCATGACCGTCGTCACCCGCACCTCCGCCCGCCTGCTCGTGCTGCTGCTCGCCGTGGTCGCCTTGCTCGCGGCCCAGTCGTGGAGCGCGGGCCCGGCCCGGGCCGCCGGAGCACCGGTGTACGACTCGATCCCCGCGTCACCGCCGAAGTCCTACCCCAGCCTCGGCTATCAGGCGACGCAGACGGCGGAGTTCGGCGACCTCGTCGAGCTCTCCGGCACCGATCGCGACCTCGAGACCGTCACGGTCGGGCTCGTGAGTTGGGCCTGCGAGTCGGGCAGCTGGAGCGCGGCCTGCATCACGACGCCGGGCACCTCGTTCACCCACGACATCACGATGAACATCTACGAGGAGGGCGTCGCCCCGGCCCCCGGTGCCGCGCTGGCCACGCTCACGAAGTCGGTCGCGGTGCCCTTCCGTCCGACGTCCGACCCGACATGCCCCTCGGCGACCCAGTGGCGCGACCCGGTCTCGAGCTCGTGCCAGAACGGCTTCCTGTTCCTCGAGGAGTTCGACTTCGCGCCGCTCGTCGTGAGCCTCCCCGATCGGGTGATCGTCACGATCGCCTTCAACACGAATACCTGGGGCGCGGCTCCGATCGGCGCCCCCGGCCCCTATGAGTCGCTCAACGTCGCGGTCGTGAACACGACGCCGACCGTGGGCACCGACGTCGACACCGACTCGATGTACTGGAGCGGTGGTGCAGGCCCCTCGGCGCTCGCGGCGGACACCGGGTGGCAGAACCCGTCGCCGCAGTACGGACTCTCCCTGCGTATCGTGGCGACCGATCTGCTCTCGACGCTGCCCCTCCCGGGCGGCGGCGGAGGTCCGGCCGGCGGCGGTCTGCCGACCCTCGCCGCGACGGGATCGGAGCCGAGCCCGGTGACCGGCATCCTCGGCGTGGCCGTGCTGCTCGTCGGCGTCGCGCTCGTCGCAGCGGCACCGCGTCGCTCGGGAGCCCACCGCGCGTAGCCCCGAATAGGCTGTGGGTCGTGACCCGCACCATCGACCTGGCCCTCATCCCCGGCGACGGCATCGGACCGGAGGTGGTCGCGGAAGCCCTCAAGGTGCTCACGGCGGCGCTCGGGTCGGATGCCGAGCTGACGACGACCGAGTACCCCTACAGCGCGCGGCACTACCTCGAGACCGGCGTCATCCTCGAGGATGACGACCTCGCAGCACTCGCGAAGCACGAGGCGATCCTCCTGGGCGCGGTCGGCGGCGACCCGCGTGACCCGATGCTCGCGGGCGGCATCATCGAGCGGGGCCTGTTGCTCAAGCTCCGGTTCGCGTTCGACCACTACGTGAATCTGCGTCCGACGAAGCTGCTGCCGTCGGTGACGAGCCCGCTCGCGAATCCCGGTGACGTCGACTTCGTCGTCGTGCGGGAAGGAACCGAGGGACCGTACGTCGGCAACGGCGGCGCTCTCCGCGTCGGCACACCCGCCGAGATCGCCACCGAGGTGAGCGTCAACACCGCCTACGGCGTGCAGCGCGTCGTGAAGTACGCGTTCGACCTCGCGTCGAGGCGGCGCAGCAAGGTCACGCTCGTGCACAAGACCAACGTGCTCGTGCACGCCGGCGGATTGTGGGCGCGCGCCGTGCGCGAGGAGGCGGCCCATCACCCGGGAGTGGAGTGGGATTACCTCCACGTCGACGCCGCGACGATCTTCCTCGTGACCGACCCTGCTAGGTTCGACGTGATCGTCACAGACAACCTCTTCGGCGACATCCTCACCGATCTGGCCGGCGCCATCAGCGGCGGGATCGGACTGGCGGCCTCGGGCAACATCAACCCCGACGGCACGTTCCCCTCGATGTTCGAGCCCGTACATGGCTCGGCCCCCGACATCGCGGGACAGCGGAAGGCCGACCCCACGGCCGCGATCCTCTCCACCGTTCTCCTGCTCGACTCGCTCGGGCTCGCGGAGGCGGCGAGGCGGATCGAGGACGCCGTGACGGCGGACCTGGCCGAACGAGGAGCGACCCCGCGGACGACGGACGAGGTCGGCACTGCCATCGCCGCCCGTCTGGCCGCAGACTAGACACGAACGCTTCGAACGGAGCCACCATGACGATCATCAACCTGCCCATGGCCACGCCCGACCTGCTCTGGCAGGTCACGAAGAACGACGCCGCGAAATCGGCGGAGACGCGCGCCGAGATCCTCGCGGATCCGGGCTTCGGAAAGTTCTTCACCGACCACATGGTCGACATCTGCTGGTCGGAGAGGGGCGGCTGGCACCGCCCGCGCGTGCAGCCGTACGGCCCGATCTCGCTCGACCCCGCAGCGGCGGTGCTGCACTACTCGCAGGAGATCTTCGAGGGGCTGAAGGCCTACCGTCACGCCGACGGTTCGATCCACACCTTCCGCCCGATGTCGAACGCCGCGCGACTGCGTCGTTCGGCGAAGCGTCTCGCGCTGCCGGAGCTTCCCGAGGAGTACTTCCTCGATTCGATCAAGCAGCTCGTCGCCGTCGACGCCGACTGGGTGCCGACGGCGCCCGAGACGAGCCTCTATCTGCGGCCGTTCATGTTCGCCAAGGAGGCGTTCCTCGGCGTGCGGCCGGCGGCGAAGGTGAATTACTACCTCATCGCGAGCCCCGCGGGCGCCTACTTCCACGGCGGCGTGACACCGGTGAGCATCTGGCTCTCGACCGACTACGCCCGCGCGGGCAAGGGCGGCACCGGGGCCGCGAAGACCGGGGGAAACTACGCGTCGTCGCTCGTCGCCCAGGCCGAGGCCTACGAGCATGGCTGCGCGCAGGTGCTGTTCCTCGACGGTGACGGTGTCTACCTCGAGGAGCTCGGCGGCATGAACGTCGTGCTCGTCACGCGCGACGGACGGCTCATCACGCCGGCGAGCGACAGCATCCTCGAGGGCATCACGCTCGACTCGATCCTGCAGCTCGGTCGCGACCGCGGCCTGCGCACCGAGCAGCGCAAGGTCACGCTCCAGGAGTGGATCGACGGTGTCGCCTCGGGCGAGATCGTCGAGGCCTTCGCGTGCGGCACCGCGGCGGTCATCACACCGATCGCCGAGCTCAAGGGCGAGAGCGTCTCGATCGTGATGCCCGAGCCGGAGGGTGAGCGGGTGTCGATGTCGCTGCGCCAGGAGCTCACCGACATCCAGTACGGCCGCGTTCCCGACCGGCACGGGTGGATGGTGCGCCTCACCGACTGAGGTCGGCTGCTCGCCCGGAAAGGCCCCTCCGCCCGGCGTGGAGGGGCCTTTCCGCGCAGAGAGCGCCAAACGTTGAACCGATGAGTGCAGTGTCCTATAGTGAACCAAACGGTTCACCTAAAGGAGCATCGCCATGACCCGACCCACCCGGCACCTCCGCGTGCTGCTCATCGGCGGCATCGTCGCCGCACCGCTCTTCGTCGCACTCTGGGCGCTCCAGGCGTTCACGCGCGACGGCTTCCGGCCGACGTTCCATCCGCTCAGCCTGCTCGCGCTCGGTGAGGGCGGAGGGGTGCAGATCGCGAACTTCGTGATCACCGGCCTCCTGCTCGTCGGCGCGGGCCTCGGCCTGCACCGCGCGACGGGTGCGCGCACCGTCGCCGTGCTGACGGCGCTCATGGGCATCGGCCTCGTGATCGCCGGGGTGTTCGTGACCGACGCCGGTGCAGGATTCCCCGCAGGCGCGCCCGAGGGTGCCCCGACCATGAGCTGGCACGGCGCGGTGCACGAGGTCGGGTTCGTCCTGACCCAGCTCGCCTTCGTGGTGCTCGCCCTCGTGCTCGTCGCGCGATTCGCCCGCGCCCGCCGGTGGGGGTGGATGCTCGCGAGCCTCGTCGCGCTCCTCGCCGCCGTCGGGGTCGCCGCCCTCGGATCGCCGGAGACCCTCGCGATCCGGCTCGTGGCGAGCTCCGCGATCGAACTCGGGTTCGTGGCGGCCGTCGCCGGAGACGCCCTTCGGCGAGAGCCGCGGCCTAGCTGACGCGCGTGACGAAGGCGGCCACGGCATCCGCCGCGGTGTCGAGATGCTGCGCGTGCGTGAAGCCGCTCAGCGCCGTGCGCGGCCGGAGGTCGTGGTCGCCGTCGTCGAGCCAGAGCAGGTCGATCGTCGGGGGCAGGCCGTACGCCGCCACCTCGTCGGGCGAGCCGAACGGGTCGCGCGTGCCCTGCACGACGAGGGTCGGCGTGCGCAGCGCGAGCAGGTGGGCGGTGCGCGGCTGCGTCGGCCTCTCCGGCGGATGCCACGGGTACGACAGGCAGGCGAGGCCGGCGACGGTGCCGGCAGCCAGTCCCTCGTCGGCGACCATCGATGCGACGCGTCCGCCCATCGACCGCCCGCCGATCACGACGCGCCCACCGACCTCGGCGAGCACCGTGCGGTACTCGTCGAGCAGGGTGTCGGCGCGCGGCGGCGGGCGGCGCACCCCGTCGCGGCGGGCCGCCATGTACCCGAACTCGAAGCGCACCACGCGGATGCCGCGCGACGCGATCCGGGACGCCACGTCGGTCATCCCGCGCGAGTCCATCGCCGCGCCCGCGCCGTGGGCGAGCACGAGCGTGGGGCCGTCACCGTCGATGAGGAGTTCCACGAGACCATCCTGGCGTCCCGTGCAACGGATGCGTGCGAAACGCGAACGCACGGGCCGGGCTAGGCTCGGACATCGTGAAGGTCGCCCGGTTCGCCACCCCGGATGCCGCCCCCCGGTTCGGCGTCGTCGACGGCGAGGATCTCGTCGTGCTCGCCTCCGACCCGCTGTTCGCGGGATTCGAGACCACGGGGGAGCGCATCCCGCTCGCCGACGCCCGCCTGCTCGCGCCGGTCATCCCGCGCTCGAAGGTCGTGTGCGTCGGGCTCAACTACGCGGACCACCGCACCGACATGGCGGGCAACGTCGACGCGCCGGAGAACCCGCTCATCTTCCTGAAACCGAACACCGCGGTGATCGGTCCGGGGGAGGCGATCCAGATGCCGCCCGTCGAGGGGCGCATCACGCACGAGGCGGAGCTGACGATCGTCATCGGCAAGGTCGCGAAGCAGGTCAAGGCGGAGGACTGGGAGCAGTACGTCTTCGGCTACACGATCGCGAACGACGTGTCGGCGCGCGACCAGATGTTCGCCGACGGCCAATGGGCGCGGGCGAAGGGGTACGACACGTTCTGCCCGATCGGACCGTGGATCGAGACCGAGCTCGACCCGACGAACCTCGAGATCAGCTCGACCGTCGACGGGGAGCCCCGGCGGCACGGCAACACGCGCGACCTCATCCACAAGATCCCCGATCTCATCGCCTACATCTCCGACGTCTGGACGCTCCTGCCGGGCGACATCATCTGCACCGGCACGCCCTCGGGGCTCGGCGGGTTCCTCGACGGGCAGAAGGTCGAGATCACGATCGAGGGCATCGGCACGCTGAGCAACCCGGCCCGCTACCGCGACGGGGCGCCCGCGGCCTGACGCACGCGCTCCCGACGGATCAGCGCAGCAGCGCCTCGACGCCGTCGAGCAGCAGCCCGAGCCCGAAGACGTACGCCCGGTCGGGGTCGCCGAGTCCGTACTCCTGTCCGGCGGCCGCGCCGACGCGATTCGAGACCTCCCAGTCGCCGTCGGTCATGACCTCCTCGAGCACGGGCGCGTTGAGCTCCCACCACTCGAGATCGCTCATGCCGGAGGCCGTGCGGCTGCGTTCGGCGACGACCCGGCTCTGCGCGGCGCCCGCGACGTAGGCGGTGACGGCGGTGATCACCTGGTCCATCTGGAGGTCGTCGAGTCCGACGCCGTCGACGGCTCGGAGCTGCCACTCGTAGCGGGTCGACTCGCCGGGTCCGAGCCAGGGGCGTCCGATCTGCAGGTCGATGAGCCAGGGATGCCGCAGGTACTCCTGCCAGAGATCGTCGGCGACGCGCGTGAGGTTCTCGCGCACGCCTCCCGTGTGCGGCGGACGCTCGCCCTCGGCGGCGACGGAGTCGCGCACGAGTCCGAGCAGGGCGGCGCGGTCGGGCACGTAGGTGTAGAGCGTCATGACGCCGATGCCGAGGCGGTCGGCGACGCGGCGCATCGAGAACGCGTCGAGGCCCTCCTCGTCGGCGAGGGCGGTCGCGGCGGCCACGACCTCGTCGACGCTGAGCTTCGCGCGGGGACCGCGCGCACCGCGGGGATCGCCGAGTCCGCGCCGCCAGAGCAGCCGCAGCACGCGCGTCGGGTCGCCGCTGTTGTCGGCGGCGCGCGGGTTCGCGGCGGGCTGGTCCATGTCCCTAGCCTACTTTCTCCGTACGGTGTACGATCAAGCTCCGCACTAATCAGTACAACGTACGAAGTAAGGAGTTCCATGAGTTCGACACCCCCGCTCGTCGCCCGCGGGTTGCGCAAGAACTACCGCGCGACCGCCGCCCTCGACGGATTCGACCTCGAGGCCGGCCCCGGCATCCACGGTCTGCTCGGCGCCAACGGCGCGGGCAAGAGCACCGCCGTCAACGTCTTCACCACGCTCACCCGACCCGACGCCGGGGAAGCCTGGGTGGCCGGCCACGAGGTGCGCCGCGACCCGCGCGCCGTGCGCCGTGCGATCGGACTCGTCGGGCAGGCGCACGCCGTCGACGAGGTGCTCGGCGGGCGCGAGAACCTCGTCATGTTCGCCCGACTGTTCGGGCTCGGTACGCGCGCCGCAACCGCGCGTGCCGACGAGCAGCTCGAGCGGTTCGGGCTCACCGAGGCGGCGACGAAGGCGGTCGGCGGCTACTCGGGCGGCATGCGGCGACGCCTCGACATCGGCGTCGCCCTGCTGCTCGACCCCGCCGTGCTGTTCCTCGACGAGCCGACGACCGGCCTCGACCCGCGGGCACGCAACGAGGTCTGGCGTGCCGTGCGCGAGGTCGCCGGTCGCGGCACCACGGTGCTGCTCACGACGCAATACCTCGACGAGGCAGACCAGCTCGCCGCCCGCATCTCGGTGATGGATGCCGGCCGCGTGATCGCGGAAGGCACCCCCGACGAGCTGAAGCGCGCGATCGGAGGCGACCGCATCGTCGCCACCCCGAGCGACGCCGAGCAGCTGACGCGTACCGCCGAGGTGCTCGGTGAGGCGATGGGCGTGCCCACGGTCGCCGACCGCGACTCCGGGAAGGTGACCGTCACCGCCCCGGCCGGGCTGGCATCCCTCTCGCTCGCCCTGACGTCGCTCGAGGCGGCCCGGATCGAGCTCGCCGACCTGGAGCTGCGCCGTCCGACCCTCGACGACGCCTTCCTCGCCCTCACCGACCGCAGCAAGGAGAACGCATGAGTACGACGACCCTCGGACACGCCGGAGTCCTGACCACACGGGTGCTGCAGCACTGGCGCCGCCAGCCCGCGACGCCGCTCTTCGGGCTCGCCTTCTCGATCATGCTGCTGCTGATCTTCGCCCTGCTGTTCGGGGGAGCGATGCGGGTGCCGGGCGCCGACGAGGGGTACATCTCGTTCCTGCTGCCCGGCATGCTCACCCTGGCGATGATGTTCGGCGTCGAGGCGACGATGAGCGCGATCACGACCGACTCGAAGAAGGGCATCACCGATCGCTTCCGGTCGATGCCGATCTCGAGCGGTGCGGTCGCCCTCGGTCGCAGCGGTGCCGACATGATCACCTCGGTCGTCGAGCTCGGAGTGCTCATCGTCGGCGGGCTGCTCATCGGCTGGCGCATCGAATCGGGGCCGCTCGGCGCGCTCGCCGCGATCGGACTGCTGCTGTGGCTGCGTTTCGCGCTGCTCTGGGTCGGCATCTTCCTCGGGCTGACGCTGCGCAGCGACGGGGCGACGACGGCCGTGCAGGTGCTCGTCTGGCCGCTCGGCTTCGCCTCGAACGTGTTCGTCGCGCCGGAGACGATGCCCGCCTGGCTCGGCGCGATCGCCCAGTGGAACCCGATCTCGGCGACCGCGACGGCGGCACGCGAGCTGTTCGGCAACCCGACCGGGATCACCTCGGGGTGGCTCGCCGAGGCGGCCGTCCCGCTCGCGATCGCCTGGCCCGCGGTGCTGTTGCTCGTGTTCATGCCGCTCTCGGCGCGCGCCTTCCGCCGGCTCCGGTGAGCCGGCTCCGTGGGTGCGCTCAGGTGAGCCGCGCGTGATCGGTGCGGGGGCGGTCGTAGGCTCGACAGCGATGACCGCCCCCGCCCTCAGCGACCACGACGTCGCCCGCATCCGCCGCCGCAGCCACGCGGTGATCATCGCCGGCCAGGCGCTCGCCGGCATCGGCATGGGGGCGACCTTCTCCGCCGCCGCCCTGCTCGCGACCGAGCTGTCCGGGTCGCCCGCCTGGTCGGGCACCGCGACGACGATGTCGACGCTCGGCGCGGCCGCCGCCGCGGTGCCGCTCGCCCGACTCGCGCGACGATCCGGACGCTCGCCGGCCCTCGCGACCGGTGCGGGCATCGCGGCCCTCGGCGCCGTGCTCGGTCTCGTCGCGAGCGCGGTCGACGTCTTCCCGCTCTTCCTCGTCGCGATGGCGATGCTCGGCGTCGGCACCGCGGTGAACCTGCAGTCGCGGTTCGCCGCGACCGACCTGTCCGAGCCCGGTCGGCGCGGCCGCGACCTGTCCGTCGTGGTCTGGTCGACGACCCTCGGCGCCGTGCTCGGCCCGAACCTCATCGGCCCCGGCGACGTGCTCGGCCTCGCGATCGGGTTGCCCACGCTCTCCGGCGTGTTCGTGTTCGCGCTCGCGGCGCAGCTCGTCGCGGTCGCGATCTACCGCTTCGCCCTCCGGCCCGATCCGCTGAAGACCGCCGAGCGGCTCGGGGTCGAGCGCGGCGTCCCCGCCGTCGAGGCCCGTGCCGCCGACCGGAACGGCGTGCTCACCGGCATCCTCACCCTCGCGCTCAGCCACGCGACGATGGCGTCGGTCATGGCGATGACGCCCGTGCACCTGGTCGACCACGGCGCGACCCTCGTGATCGTCGGACTCACCATCAGCCTCCACGTCGCCGGCATGTACGGGCTGTCGCCGCTGTGGGGTGTGCTCTCCGACCGCTGGGGCCGCGAGCCCGTCATCGGCCTCGGGCAGGGCATGCTGCTCGCGGCCCTGCTGTGCACGTCGTTCGGCGCCGAGTCGTCGGGCTGGGTGCTCGCGGGCCTCATCCTGCTCGGCCTCGGCTGGAGCGCCGCGACCGTCTCGGCATCCGGTCTCGTCACCGACAGTGCCGAGCCCGCGCGCCGCACGATCGTGCAGGGGCGCGCCGACCTCACCATGAGCCTCGCCGGCGCCGTGGGTGCGGGCAGCGCCGGGCTCGTGCTCGCCCTGATCGGATACTCGGGGCTCTCGTTCGTCGCGATGGCGCTCGTCGCCGTCGTGCTCGGCGCCCTCGCCATCCGGACAGCGGGGCGGCGCGCGCTGGTCTGACCAGACTTGACCAAGTACGATCGGGCCATGAGCGCCGTCAACATCTACGAGGCCAAGACGCAGCTGTCGAAGCTCGTCGCGCGGGCGGAGGCGGGGGAGGAGATCACCATCTCCCGCAACGGCCGGCCCGTCGCACGCCTCGTCCCGGTCGCCCGGCGCACGGCCCCTCGCGTGCCGGGTGCGTTGAAGGGCCAGTTCTGGATGGCCGACGACTTCGACGACTTCACGCCGCAGGACGAGGCCGACTGGTACGGCGACGAGTGAGCATCCTGCTCGACACCCACATGGTGATCTGGTGGCTCGATGACGCGCCCGAACTGCCTGTTTCGGTGGCGGGCGCGATCGCGGATCCCGACGCCGCGGTTCTCGTCTCGGCGATCTCGTTGGCCGAGATCTCGGTCAAACGTTCCGTCGGCAAGCTCCGGGCACCGTTCATCCCCGACGCGCTGCTCGACGAGAACGGCCTCGAGGTGCTCGACTTCACCGCGTCGCACGCTCGACGGATGCTCGACCTTCCCCTGCATCACCGCGACCCGTTCGATCGGATGCTGATCGCCCAGGCGCTCGAGGGGAACCACCTCTTCGCGACGATCGATCGGCGGGCGTCGGTCTACGGAGTCCGGATGCTCGGCGCGGCCTAAGCTCGACCCGATGTCCTCCCTCCCGTTCTCCACCGCCACGGGCGCCGACGTGCGCGTCCGCTTCTGCCCGTCGCCCACCGGCACCCCGCACGTCGGCATGGTGCGCACGGCGCTCTTCAACTGGGCCTACGCGCGTCACACCGGCGGCAAGATGGTATTCCGCATCGAAGACACCGATGCGGCCCGCGACAGCGAGGAGAGCTACCTCCAGCTGATCGACGCGCTCACCTGGCTCGGCATCGACTGGGACGAGGGCGTCGAGAAGGGCGGCCCGCACGAGCCCTATCGGCAGTCGCAGCGCACCTCCATCTACCTCGAGCTCGTCGAGAAGCTAAAGGATGCCGGGCTCCTCTACGAGAGCTACGTCACGCCCGAGGAGATGGAGGCCCGCAACGTCGCGAACGGCCGCGATCCGCGCCAGGGTTACGACAACTTCGAGCGGTCGCTCACGGAGGAGGAGCGCGCGGCGTTCCGGGCCGAGGGGCGGTCGCCGAGCCTGCGCCTGCGGGTGCCCGACACCGACCTCTCGTTCACCGATCTCATCCGCGGCGAGATCACCTTTCCCGCCGGTTCGTTCACCGACTTCGTCGTCGTGCGCCCGAACGGCGCGCCGCTCTACACCTTCGTGAACCCCGTCGACGATGCGCTCATGGGCGTGACGCACGTGTTCCGCGGCGAGGACATCCTGTCGTCGACCCCGCGGCAGATCGCGCTCTACCTCGCGCTCATCGAGATCGGCGTCACCGACGTCATCCCGCAGTACGCGCACATGCCGCTCGTCTACGGCGAGGGCTCGAAGAAGCTGTCGAAGCGCGACCCCGAGTCGAGCCTCTTCGCGCACCGCGAGCGCGGCTTCGTGCCCGAGGGGCTGCTCAACTACCTCGCGCTGCTCGGCTGGTCGATCGCCGCCGACCGCGACGTGTTCACGCAGGAGGAGTTCGTCGCCGCCTTCGACATCCGCGACGTCAACCCCAACCCCGCGCGCTTCGACCAGAAGAAGGCCGACGCCATCAACGGCGACCACATCCGGATGCTCGCGCCCGCCGACTTCGAGGCGCGCCTCGTGCCCTACCTGTCGGGGCTCGTGTCCGACCCGCCGACGGCGGGGGAGGCCGCGATCCTGCGCGAGGCCGCCCCTCTCGTGCAGGAGCGCATGACGGTGCTCTCGGAAGCTCCCGGGCTGCTCGCGTTCCTCTTCACCGCCGACGACGCTCTCGAGTACGACGCCGACGCGCTGCCGAAGGATGCCGACCAGGCCCGGCTCGTGCTCGACGCGTCCTACGCGGCGCTCACGCAACTCGACGACTTCTCCACCGCCGCGATCGAGGAAGCGCTGCGACGCGAGCTCATCGACGGCGCCGGCCTCAAGCCGCGCGACGCGTTCGGGCCGTTGCGCACCGCGATCTCCGGACGCCGGATCTCGCCGCCGCTCTTCGAGTCGATGGAGATCCTCGACAAGGAGTCGACTCTGACGCGACTCGAGCGGTTCCGTCGGAAGCTCGGCTGATCGTGGCGAAGCTCGAGCACCCCGTCACGCTCGATCACGAGTTCATCGCGCCGATCGGCGTCGACGTGAAGGGCGAGGTCTGGGCCTGCGTCGAGATGCCCGGATCGGCCGAGTTCTTCGGAACCGGGTCGACGGTGCGCGTGGATGCCGTGGTCGACGGGGTGCCGCTGCCGAACGTGGGACTCATGCCGACAGGCACCGGCGGGCACATGCTGTCGCTCAATGCGAAGCTGCGCGCACAGCTGGCCAAGGGCATCGGCGACGAGGTCACGGTGCGACTCGAGCGCCGTCTGAGCTGACTCGCGCCATCGGTCCGACAGAGCGCTCGCGTACGGTAATGTGGTCACTCGGTCCGGGCTTCGGTTCGGTGCCCTGGGGTATGGTGTAATTGGCAACACAGCGGTTTCTGGTACCGCCATTCTTGGTTCGAGTCCAGGTACCCCAGCACGTCGAAACCCCCGCTCGTCGGGGGTTTTCTCGTCCCCTGCGCGATTCGCCGGATTCCGCAACCCCTGACGGCCTCACCGCGATCCGGCGTACCGTCGCGCCGTGAGCGACACGAATCAGAACATGGACACCAGCCCCGACAGCGAAGCGGACACCGCGTCGGGAGGTGGCGCGGAGCCCCGAGGTGACGACCACCGCGACACCAGCACACCCGCCACCGACGAGGCCGCGACCGACGACGACGGCACCCCGGTCGAGAACCCCGCGGGCTGATCGGCCTCGTGCGTCGAGTCGCCTCCGGGTGACTCGCCCTACAGGTGCGCCCCGCAGCGCCGCGCGGCGAGCAGCGCAAGCGACCGGGTCGAGCGCAGCAGCTCCTCGATCGCGACCTGCTCGCGCGGGGCGTGCGCGAACCGCACGTCGCCCGGGCCGTAATGCAGGGTCGGGATGCCTCCGATCCCCGAGTAGAGCCGCAGGTCGCTGCCGTAGGGGGCGGCGCCGAGGGGCGCCTCGCGGCCCTCGGCATCCCGGATCGCCTGTCCCATCTCGCCGATGAGCGGGTGCCCCGCCGCGATGCCGCCGCTCGCGAACTGCCCGCCCGGCCAGGTCACCGTGACCGGGTTGTCGTGCAGCCACGGGTCGGCGCGGGCGGCCTCGGCGACGACGGCCTCGAACTCTGCTCGTGCGACCGCCGGCTCCTCGCCGAGCCGCACGCCGAGGCGCCCTTCGGCGACCAAGAGGTCGGGAACGCTGCTGGCCCAGTCTCCCGCGCGGATCGTGCCGATCGAGAGCGGGTAGGGCAGCGGGTTGTCACCGAAGAGCGGGTCGATGCGGGTGTTGCGCGCGCGCTCGAGTTCGATGAGAGCGCTGTAGAGGGGGAGGAATGCGTCGAAGGCGCTGTAGCCCTCGCGTCGCGTGCTGCCGTGGGCCGCGCGTCCCGGCACCCGCAGCTCGAACGTGAGGGCGCCCGCGTTCGCGACGACGATCCGCTCGCTCGTCGGCTCGGTGAGCACGGCGACCTCGCCTCGGTGCCCGCGCAGCATCGTCGCGAAGGCGCCGAGTCCGCCGTCCTCCTCGCTCACGACCGAGTGCATCGCGAAGGGCCGCTCGAGCGCGACGCCCGAGGCCACGAGCGCGCGGGCGACGGCGAGGTTCGCGGCCGCCCCTGCCTTCATGTCGCACGCGCCCCGACCGTGCACGACGCCGTCGCGCACGTCGCCCGAGAACGGGTCGCGATCGATCCACTTGTCGAGGTCGCCCGTCGGCACGACGTCGACGTGCGACTGCAGCACGAGCGCCGGCATCCCGTCACCGCCGAGGGTTCCGACGACGCCGTAGCCCTCACCGCGCGGCGCCTCGGTACCCGGGAAGTCGGGATGCGACTCGAGTGAGGGGAGGTCGAGCTTCCAGGCATCCACCGAGAACCCCAGCTCGGTGAGCTGCCCCGCGGCGCGGTGCTGCAGGTCGGACTCGGCGTCGGTGCCGGTGACGCTCGGCACCCGGATGAGGTCGATCAGCTCGCGCACGAGCGCCTGGTCGTCGATCGCCGCGAGCACCCGCTCCTCGGCACGCGTCAGCTCCGTCACTCCGCACCTCCGCCCCCGACCGTAGCCGACCGGATGACCGTCGCGAGTCGCGGATCGACCGGGAGGACGACGCGGATCGCTCGCCCTGCCGACGCGCCGTCGCCGGTGGGTGGGGTGGGCTGGACGCATGACCATTTCCCACCGCCTCCTGCCCGCCGCCGCGCTCGTCCTCGCCGTCCCACTGCTCGCCGGCTGTCAGGCGTTCGGGATCAACGAGGAGTACGACGCGTTGTACCCGAACCTCGAGAACGCGCAGGAGTCGTGGGATGCCGTGAAGATCCCGAAGCTCGTGCCTGACGATGCCCGCACCATCCGGATCGCGTACAACACGATCGACGAGGGACAACTCATGTCGTTCACCTCGGAGACGGGGTTGACCGCCGACTACTGCGAGGAGGGCGACGTCGTCGGCACCCCTGCTTTCGAGCCCGGGTGGTGGCCCGCCGAGGAGCTGCCGAGCGCCGGGTGGGTGTGCGGCGACTGGAGCGTCGTCGTCGACGGCGACCGCTACCTCGTCTGGGACTGATCCGTCGAGTGCCGTAGCTCGGCGTCCCGCGCGAGCACGGTGAGGATGGCCGTGACCGCGACGACGAGCACGAGCAGCGCGCGCACGATCCAGAGCACGAGCTCGGAGGCGACCTCGTACCAGCCGGGGATGCCGAGCAGCGCGCTCACGATCTGCACGACGGTCAGGCGGTCGAACTCGACCCCGCCGAACGCGACGATCGCGATGACGATGAGCGCGACGATGACGAGCACGGTCGCCGACACGGTCGCGCCGTTCGGGCCGCGACCGACCACGACGCCCGACGCCGGCACCGGGGAGCCGCCCAACCATCGCGCCCGAGCGTGACGCAGCAGGGTCGCGGCGGGCAGCACGACGACGCCCCAGATGAGGATGCCGAACGCGATCCCCAGCGCGATGATGAAGGTGAACCCGCCGAGCGTCGCGAGCATCCCGCCGACGGTCTCGGCCGCGTAGTACCGCGGCTCGAGGAGCGTGGCCGGGATGCCGAGGAACAGCAGTCCGAGCGCGACCCCGCCCACCCACGGGAGCAGCGCGACGACGAACCTCTGGTCACCGTGCTTCGGCCGCGCGATCTCGACGAGCGCCGCCGTCGCGAACGCCGGGATGCCGAAGAGGGCGGTCATCGACGCCGCGCCGTCGTTCGCCGAGGCGTCGAGCAGCAGCATCGGGATCACCGCGACGACGAGCGCGAGGGCGACGACCGCGGCTTTCCACACGGTGGCGACGGCGGGCACGGTCAGAGGCCGTAGTAGGCGGGGGCCGCGACGACGAAGAGCACGAAGACGACGATCAGCGCCGCGGCGATGCCGGCGACGGCGAGCACCTGCGTGCGGCGCTGCTCGGGTCGACGGGTGCGCGAGTACACGGCGGCGATCCCGGCGCCGACCGCGAGCCCGCCCAGGTGGGCCTCCCACGCGATGCCGCTCGCGAGGAAGCCGATGACGACGTTGATGGCGAGCACGATCGCGAGCTGACCGATGTTGACGCCGATGGCCTTGCGCAGGGGGATGTAAGCGCCGAAGAGGCCGAAGATCGCGCCGGACGCTCCGACCGCGACGACGCTCGGCGACAGGAACCCGCCCGTCAGCTCGATGCTGGCGCCCCGGGTCGCGACGGCGAGCGCGTAGAGCGCGACCGCGCCCAGCGAGCCGCCCAGGCCCGAGATCAGGTAGAGCGCGAGGAACCGCGCGCGGCCGAGGAACGACTCGAGCGCCGGGCCGAGGGCGTAGAGCGCGTAGAGGTTGAACAGGATGTGGATGAACGTCGCGGGGGAGTGCAGGAATGTCGAGGTGAGCAGCCGCCACGGCTCGGCGCCGACGATGCGCGCGTCGAATTGCCACGCCTGGGTGAGCCAATGGCCGGTGAGCCACTGCGCCGCGTAGGCGAGCACGATGAGCCCCATGAGCACGAAGGTGACGATCGAGCGTCGCGGGACGAGCGTCTGCGTCCAGCTCCCCGCGCGACGCACGGCCGGGGTCTGCGCCCCTCGGACGCACTCGGGACACTGCACGCCGACGGCCGCCTGGTTCTGGCACTCGGGGCAGATGTGCCGCCCGCAGCGCTGGCAGCTGATGTAGGTGGGCCGGCCGGGATGCCGGTAGCACGTCGGCGGGGCGTCGGTGGCGGCGTTCGGGTCGGTCACCCGCCTATTCTTCCGGACGTCCCCTGTTTCGACGCCGCACGGGCTTGGGCGCGCGCCCCCCGAGGAACGACCTGCCCGACGCGACGGCGAATCCGCGCCGCAGCGCCTCGCGACCGATGAGCATCCGGAAGCCCATGGCATCCCGGTTCGTGAGCGTCACCTCGGCGTCGACCTCCCGGCCGATGAGGACAAGCCGCATGAGCACGACGATGCGCTCCTCGACGTGGCCCGACGACGACCGCACGCGCCGTCGGTCGTGCACGGGGCACTCGACGAGCGTCTCGTCGTCGGCCGACTCCTGCCAGGGTCGTACGCGGAAGCGCACCCACTCGTCGCCGTCGCGCTCGAAGACCTTGATCTTGTAGGCGTGGAGCGACGACGTGCGGGCGCCGGTGTCGAGCTTCGCCTTGATCCAGGGGATGCCGATGCCGGGGAGCTGAACCCATTCCCGCCACCCCGCGAGGGTGTTTGAATGGGTGGGCTCGTTCACGCCACCATCCTGGCAGTCCCCACCACTACGACTGGCCCTCCCCATGAAACTCGCCCTCCTGTCGCGCGCGCCCAAGGCGTACTCGACCCAGCGGCTCAAGGCCGCGGCGCAGCAGCGCGGACACGACGTGCGCGTGCTCAACACCCTGCGCTTCGCGATCGATCTCTCCGGGCCTGAGCCCGACCTCCAGTACCGCGGCATCCGCCTCTCCGACTACGACGCGATCCTCCCGCGCATCGGCGCCTCCATCACCTACTTCGGCACCGCCGTCGTGCGTCAGTTCGAGCAGATGGATGTCTACACGCCCAACACCGCGAACGGCATCTCGAACGCGCGCGACAAGCTGCGGGCGACGCAGATCCTCTCCCGCCACAACATCGGGATGCCGGCGACGACGTTCGTGCGCAACCGCGGCGACGTGCGCGCCGCCATCGAGCGGGTCGGCGGCGCCCCCGTTGTGATCAAGCTCCTCGAGGGGACCCAGGGCATCGGCGTGATCCTCGCGCCCGAGGTGAAGACCGCCGAGGCGATCATCGAGACCCTCCAGTCGACCAACCAGAACGTGCTCATCCAGCACTTCGTCTCCGAGAGCAAGGGCCGCGACATCCGCGCGCTCGTGGTCGGCGATCGGGTCGTCGCGGCGATGCGCCGACGCGCGCAGGGCGACGAGTTCCGCTCGAACGTGCACCGCGGCGGCAGTGTCGAGCCCGTCGAGCTGTCGCCCGAGTACGAGCAGGTCGCGGTGCGCTCGGCGCAGATCATGGGTCTGCGGGTCGCGGGCGTCGACATGCTCGAGGGCGACGAGGGTCCGCTCGTCATGGAGGTGAACTCCTCACCGGGGCTGCAGGGCATCGAGACGGCGACCCAGCTGGATGTCGCGGGCGCGATCGTCGACTACATCGCGAACCAGGTGGCCTTCCCCGAGATCGACGTGCGCCAGCGGCTGTCGGTGTCGACCGGCTACGGCGTGGCCGAGATCCTCGTGCACAACAACGGCGACTTCGTGGGCAAGACCCTCGGGGAGTCCGAGCTCGGCGAACGCGACATCACGGTGCTCACGGTGCACCGGGGCACGACCGTCATCCCGAACCCGCGGAACCGCGTCGTGCTCGAGGTCGGCGACCGGCTGCTGTGCTTCGGCAAGCTCGACGAGATGCGCTCGATGATCCCCGAGCGACGGAAGCGCCGCACCCGGGTGCGCAAGCTGCCCGCCGAGCCGATCCCGGCTCCGGCTCCGGCTCCGGCTCCGGAGAGCTAGCCCCCGGACGCGGCGGGCTCGGCCGGCTGCCGCTCGGCGGCGTGCTCGCGGTACAGGGCGACCACGCGGCGCAGGTAGCGCGTGATCGCGTCGCGCTCGTCGTCGTCGAAGTCGTCGAGCTCGGCGTTCACGCCCATGATCATCGGGATGATGCGGGCCATCGCCTTGTCGCGCGAGGCGGGCTTCGGCACGACGAGGAGGCGCCGGCGGTCGGCCGGGTCGGCTTCGCGGGTCACATGCCCCACAGCGACGAGGCGGTCGATCGCGGTCGTCGTCGAGGCGGTCGAGATGCGCAGCCGTCGGGCGAGCTCGCCGGGGGAGAGCGGCCCGCTCATGAGCAGGTGCTCCATCGCCTCGAGGTCGGTGGGGTTCACCGACAGTTCGGCCCCGAGGGTGCGCTCGAACTCGTCGCTCACGTCGAGGAACTCGCGCAGCAGCCGGGTGGCCTCGTGCATCCTTCCGGGGTCGCCGAAGGTGGCCGGAGCGGCCGCGGCGGTCTCGGGCTGATGCATGCTCACATCGTATCCGCGCTGTCGCTAGATAGACTGATAGTTTGATAATCTAGCGAAATCGCCCATCGCGCCATCGATCGACTCGAGGAGAAACAGTGTCCGGCCTGCTGCGTTTCATCACGTCCGCGAAGACATCCTGGATCCTGCTCGTCCTCGCAGCCGTCGCCGCCGGGGCGCTCTTCGCCGTCGCGGGGAGCGAGGAGGCCGAGACCGCGCCGACCGTCGGGCTGCCCGCCTCCGCGGAATCGGAACGCGCGCAGCAGCTGCTCGATGAGTTCCCGAGCGCCGACGGCACGTCCTCGATCCTCGTCTTCGCCGCGGACTCCGGCGACCTCACCGAGGGCGAGCTCGCGACGATCGCCGCGAACGCGTCGGGCGACCTCGCAGACCTCTCGGCCGAGGGCTTCGTGCCGCCGGCCCAGGTCTCCGACGACGGTTCCGTCGCCTTCCTCGTCGTGCCGCTCGAACCCGAGTCCGACGTCGCGGCGCAGGCCGACCGCGCGCAGGAGCTGCGGGATGCGGCCTCCGCCGACCTCGACGGGGTCACGGTCTACCTCACGGGCGCCGAGGGCTTCGAGGTCGACATCGCCGCGGTGTTCGCCGGAGCGGACTTCACGCTGCTGCTGACGACGGTGATCGTCGTCGCCATCCTGCTGCTCATCGCCTACCGCAGCCCATGGCTCTGGCTCGTGCCGCTCATCGTCATCGGCGTCGCCGACGCGCTCGCCGGCATCGTCGCACGGCTCGTCGCGTCGGCGGTCGGCGTGCAGCTCGACGCGTCGATCACCGGCATCCTCTCGGTGCTCGTCTTCGGCGCGGGCACCAACTACGCCCTGCTGCTCATCTCGCGGTACCGCGACGAGCTGCGCCTCCATGAGAGCCGGCGCGAGGCGATGCAGAAGGCGCTCCGCGGCGCCGGCCCCGCGATCATCGCGAGCGGGTCGACCGTCGCGCTCGCCCTTGCGACGCTGCTGCTCGCCGAGCTCGCCGGCAACCGCGCGCTCGGCCTCGCCTGCGCCGTCGGCGTCGTCGTCGCGATGATCTTCGCGCTGTTCGTGCTCCCTGCGGCGCTCGTGCTCTTCGGGCGCGGACTGTTCTGGCCCTACGTGCCCCGGTTCGGCTCGCGCGACGCGATCTCGACGAGCCTGTGGGGTCGGCTCGGGCGCGGGGTCTCGAAGCGGCCCCTCGTCGTCGCCGCCTCCGGGTTCCTCGTGCTCGCCGCGATGGCGAGCGGACTGTTCTTCGTGCAGACCGGGCTGTCGCAGAACGACCGGTTCCGCCAGGTGCCCGAAGCCGTGCAGGGTCAGGAGGTGCTCGCCGACGCGTTCTCGGCCGGCACGACCTCGCCCGCGACCCTCGTGGTGCCGGTCGACGACGCGGAGGAGACCGTCGAGACGATCACCGACCTCGACGGGGTGGATGCCGCCGCGATCCGGGAGACCACCGACGACTATGCCTCGATCGCCGTCACCCTCGACGCCGCCGCCGAGACCCCCGAGGCCTTCGCGACCGTCGAAGCGCTGCGCGCGGCACTCGACGACATCGGCACCGGCGAGGGCCTCGTCGGCGGGCTCGACTCGCAGGCCCTCGACGTCTCGCAGGCGCAGGCCCGCGACCAGGCGCTCATCATCCCGCTCATCCTCGTGCTGGTCTTCGTCGTGCTGCTCGTGCTGTTGCGTGCCCTCGTCGCCCCGCTGCTGCTGCTCGTCGCGGTCGTGGCGAGCTACTTCTCGGCGGTCGGCTTGAGCTGGTGGCTGTTCCAGACGCCGCTCTTCGGGTTCCCCGCGATCGACGACAACGTGCTGCTGTTCAGCTTCCTGTTCCTCGTCGCGCTCGGCGTCGACTACAGCATCTTCCTCGTGACGCGAGCCCGCGAGGAGGCGGAGCGGCTCGGCATCACGCAGGGCATGATCCGCGGCCTCGCCGCGACCGGCGCCGTCATCACGAGCGCCGGCATCCTGCTCGCCGCCGTCTTTGCGGTGCTCGGCGTGCTGCCGCTCATCACCCTCACCCAGATCGGCGTCATCGTGTGCGTCGGCGTGCTCATCGACACGCTGCTCGTGCGCACGGTGATCGTGCCCGCGCTCGCGTTCCTCACGAAGGACCGCTTCTGGTGGCCCCGCCGCCCGCGGCTGACCGATGCGGAGGCTGCGGCGCAGGGTGCCGACGGTCTCGCCCCCGTCGGCACCCCGGAGCCGGTCAGAGCTGCTTGACGATGTCCTCGACGCGGTCCTTCGCGTCACCGAACAGCATCTGCGTGTTCTCCCGCCAGAACAGCGGGTTGGCGACGCCGGCGTAGCCCGACGCCATCGAGCGCTTGAACACGATGACGTTCTCGGCCTCCCAGACCCGCAGCACCGGCATCCCGGCGATGGGGCTCGACGGATCCTCCGACGCGGCGGGGTTGACGGTGTCGTTGGCGCCGATGACGAGCACGACCGACGTGCCGCTGAGCTCGTCGTTGATCTCGTCCATCTCGAACACGATGTCGTACGGCACCTTCGCCTCGGCGAGCAGCACGTTCATGTGCCCCGGCAGGCGGCCCGCGACGGGGTGGATGCCGAATCGCACCTCGATCCCGCGGGCGCGGAGCTTCGCCACGAGGTCGGCGACCGGATACTGCGCCTGCGCCACCGCCATCCCATAACCCGGGGTGATGACGACGCTCGTCGCGGCTTTGAGCAGCTCGGCGGCGCCGGCGGCATCGATCTCGCGGTGCTCGCCCTCCTCGGCTGCGTCGCCCTTCGGCGCCTCGATGCCGAAGCCGCCCGCGATGACCGACAGGAACGAGCGGTTCATCGCCGTGCACATGATGTAGCTCAGGTACGCACCCGAGGCGCCGACGAGGGCACCGGTGACGATGAGCAGGTCGTTGTTCAGCAGGAAGCCCGCCGCGGCCGCCGCCCATCCGGAGTAGCTGTTGAGCATCGAGACGACGACCGGCATGTCGCCGCCGCCGATCGACGCGACGAGGTGCAGTCCGAGCAGCAGGGCGAGCACCGTGAGCGCGATGAGCAGCGGGAGACCCGGGGTGATCACGTACCAGACGGTGAGCCCCGCGAACACGACGAGGGCGCCGAGGTTGAGGGCGTTCTTGCCGGGCAGCATGAGCGGCTTCGACGAGATGCGCGCCGCGAGCTTGAGATACGCGACGACCGATCCGGTGAAGGTCACGGCGCCGATGAAGATGCCGATCGCGACCTCGGCCGAGTGGATCCCTTCGAGCTCGGGCGCCACGTGGGCATCCCCGAGCGCGCCGTTCCAGCCGACGAGCACCGCGGCGAGGCCGACAAAGCTGTGGAACAGCGCGATGAGCTGCGGCATCCCGGTCATCTCGACGCGCGCCGCACGCCAGAGGCCGATCGCTGCGCCGACGACGAGCGCGCCGCCGAGGAGGGCGAGGCCGAGCAGGCCGTTCTCCTGCTCCAGCAGGCCGAGCACGACGAGCACACCCGTCGCGAGGAGGGCGAGCGCCATGCCCGCGATGCCGAAGCGGTTGCCGCGGCGGGCGGTCTCGTGCTTGGAAAGTCCCGCGAGGCTCAGGATGAAGAGCAGCGCGGCGACGATGTAGGCGGCCGTCGCGGCCGCCGAGGCGAACTCGACGACGTTCATCGGGTCACCTCCTTCGCGACGGTGCCCTTGGAGAACATCGCGAGCATCCGTCGGGTGACCGCGAAGCCGCCGAAGATGTTGATGCTCGCGAGCAGCACGGCGACGGCGGCGAGCACCTGTCCCGGCAGCGACGGCGTGACGAGCTGCACGAGTGCGCCGACGACGATGATCCCGGAGATCGCGTTCGTGACGCTCATGAGCGGCGTGTGCAGCGCGTGGGCGACGTGGCCGATCACGTAGAAGCCGACGACGACCGAGAGCGTCAGCACGAGGAAGTGCTGCGGCAACGGCGGTGGGGCGAACGCGCAGACCGCGAACAGCAGGGCGATGCCGAGCAGGATGAGCGCGGTGCGCAGCCCGGGGCGCGGCTCCTTCTTCGCGATCGCCACGGGGGCGGGGGCGGATGCCGCGGCCGGGGCGGCCGAGACCGTCACGGGCGGAGGCGGCCAGGTGGTCTCGCCGCCGCGGGTCACGGTGATCGACCGCTGCACGACATCCTCGAAGTCGAGCTCGAGGGCGCCCTCCTTGCCGGGCGTGAGCAGCTTCAGGAGGTTGAGCACGTTCGTCGAGTAGAGCTGCGACGCCTGCCCGGGAAGGCGGCCCGCGAGGTCGGTGTAGCCGAGGATCACGACGCCGTTGTCGGTGACGACGCGCTGGCCGGCGACCGAGCCCTCGACGTTGCCGCCGGAGCCTGCGGCGAGGTCGACGATGACGCTGCCGGGCTTCATGCTCGCGACATCCGCCGCCGTGAGCAGCCGGGGTGCGGGACGGCCGGGGATCGCCGCGGTCGTGATGACGATGTCGACCTCGCGCGCCTGCTCGGAGTAGATCTCGGCGGCGCGGCGGTCGTAGTCGGCGCTCGTCGCCTTCGCGTAGCCGTCGGTCGAGACCATCTGCTCCTCGACCTCGACGGCGAGGTACTCTCCGCCGACGCTCTTCACCTGGTCGGCGACCTCGGGACGCGGGTCGGTCGCGCGCACGATCGCGCCGAGGCTCGCGGCGGTGCCGATCGCCGCGAGGCCCGCGACGCCGACCCCGGCGACGAGCACCTTCGCGGGCGGCACCTTGCCGGCAGCCGTGATCTGCCCGGTGAAGAATCGTCCGAACTCGTTCGCCGCCTCGACGACCGCGCGGTAGCCGGAGATGTTCGCCATCGAGCTCAGCACGTCGAGCGACTGCGCGCGCGAGATACGCGGCACGGCATCCATCGCGAGCGCCGTCACGCCGCGCTCGCGGAGCGCCTCGAGCAGCTCGGGTCGCTGGGCGGGGGCGAGCAGGGCGACGAGGGTCGCGCCCTTCGTCAGCAGCGCGATCTCGTCGTCGGTCGGTGCGGCGACCTTGAGCACGACGTCGGACGACCACGCGCCCTTCCGAGTGACGAGGGTCGCGCCCTGCTCTTCGTACGCCGGGTCGCGGAACGACGATGCGGAGCCCGCGCCGCGCTCGACGACGACCTCGTAGCCGAGGCCGCGGAGTTTCGCGACGGAGTCGGGCGTCGCGGCGACCCGGGTCTCGCCCGGGCGTTCGGCGACGATGCCGATGGTGGTCATCTGAGAGTCACTCCTGCTGTGGTGGTAGGGAACAACGATGTTCTCGACGCAGGGTGAGGAGTGGGTGGCGCCCGCCGATCAGCCCCCGGTCGACCGGGCGCATGCCTCTCGCGGAACACTGGCAGAGCATCCCGCGATCGTCAAATCGCAGCTGACGCGCAGCGCCGACCGCGGGTTGAGTGCCCGCCGTAGGCGGGTGTATCGAAACCCCACGTTCGACGAGCCTGGTTTCGATACACCGCGCTGCGCGCGGCACTCAACCCGCGGCTGATTATCGGGCAAGGTAGCGGCGGATGGCCTCGGCCGAGGTCGCGTGGTCGACGACGTCCGGTTCCCCCGAGGTGGTGATCGACCCGACGACCTCGCCGTCGACACGCAGCGGGATCGAGCCACCGTGCGCCTTGAACGCGTCGTGGTCGATGTCGGGCAGCGCCTCGAACGGGGTGCCCGCCTCCTCGTGACGTCGCCGCACGAGCAGCGACGATTCCCCGAAGCGCATGACGACGGCGTGCTTGCCGGCGAGCCACGGGTCGTTGCCGGGGCCGGAGTCGCCGAGCTTCGCCTGGAAGACGATGTCGTCGCGCAGCACGATCCGCACCGCGAGGTTGAGCCCGCGCTCGTCGATCACCTCGACGGCGGCGAGTCCGAGGTCGACGGCGTCGTCGTTGTCGAACGACGGGAGGTCGAGCGCGTCCTCCCGCTCGAGGTCGGCGGCCGTGTACTGCGGAAGATCGGTCATTTCCGTACGGTACCGCCGAGGGCGGCGAGCCGCTCGAGCACGGCGGGGCGGGCGACCACCCACCCGACGACCATGACGACGACGGACACGGCGAAGACGACGAGCCCGATCCACGACTCGTCGTCGCGCCCCGCGTACATGTGGTTGAGGTTGCGGATCGCTCCCGTCGCGAAGATGAGCACGACGTGCACGAACGTGAACGCGACGAAGTAGACCATCACCGCGATGTGCAGCCAGCGCGTCGGCTTCTCGGGCACGAACCGCCACGCAGGCGGCCAGATCGACGACAGCCGCAGCCCCGTGAACAGCGCCAGCGGCGCCGCGATGAACACCGTGAACCCGTACATGAGCAGCTGCAGCGCGTTGTAGTGCACCCAGCCGTCGTGCACGGGCCAGTCGAGCGACAGGTACTGGATGAACACGCTCAGCGCGTGCGGCACGACATCCCACGACACCGGCACGAGCCGCAGCCACTGGCCGGTCGCGAACAGCAGCACCCAGTACAGGATGCCGTTGCCGACCCACAGCGCATCGAGCACGAGGTGGAACCAGACGTGGATGCTGAGCCGCTGCGGCGGGTTCGTCGTGCGGATCAGGCCGTCGTTGCGGCGGGTCCAGAACGACGGAGGACGCTTGCCCGAGCCGATCTGCCAGCCCGTGCGCACGATGAGCACGAGGAAGAACGCGTTGAGGGCGTGCTGCCACTGCAACCACCACGGGAAGCCGACGGGCGTCCCTTCGGGGATCGCCGTCTCGCCGGGATACTGCGCGATGAAGCCCTGGATGTCGGGTGTCGTGCGCAGCCACTGGGCGACGAGGACGGCGGCGACGAGCAGCACGAGTGCGATCGGCAGGAGCCACAGCAGAGGGATCCAGCGCCGCGCCACGGGACCAACTTATCGTCCGCCGGGCGCGGCCTAGGATCGGGCACATCGTGACTTCTCCGAACACCCCCGCGCCCGCCCGTCCCGGGGGCCGCCGCATCCTCGCGCTCCTGCTCGTCGGGCTCATCGGCGGGGTCTTCTCGGGCGCCTTCGGAGTGGGTGGCGGCATCGTCATGGTGCCGCTCATGCTGTGGCTGCTGCGGTTCGACCAGCGTCAGGCAGCGGCCACCTCGCTCGCCGCGATCGTGCTCTCGTCGATCTCGGGCAGCATCACCTACCTGGCCACGGGTCACGTCGACGTGGTCGCGGGTCTGCTCGTCGGTGCGGGCGGGATCGCCGGGTCGCTCATCGGCGCGCGGCTGCTGCGCATCCTGCCCGTCGTCTGGCTGCGCTGGGGTTTCATCGCGCTGCTCGTCGTGATCGCGGTGCGGATGTTCCTCACGGTGCCCGATCGGGGTGCCGACATCGAGCTCTCGACATGGACGATCGTCGCGCTCGTCGTGACGGGGCTCTTCATGGGCATCGCGGCGGGGCTGTTCGGGATCGGCGGTGGCGTGCTCGTCGTGCCGATCTTCATCGCCCTGTTCGGGGCGAGCGACCTCGTCGCCAAGGGAACCTCGCTGCTCGCGATGATCCCGATCTCGATCGCCGGCAGCGTCGCGAACGTGCGGGGCGGCCTCGTGCGACCGCTCGACGGCGTCGTGATCGGCTCGGCGGCGGTCGTCGCCTCGTTCGGCGGTGCGCTGATCGCGCTCGTCATGCCGCCGCTGCTGTCGACGATCCTGTTCGGGATCTTCGTCTCGATCACCGCGCTGCAGCTCACGCTGCGCGCGATCCGTCAGCACCGCGCCGCGAAGGACGGCGACGCGACCTGACCCTCGGTGGTCGAGTAGCGCGCGCAGCGCGCGTGTCGAGACCCGTCAGACGTCGAGCGTCTCGCCCGGCTGCAGTTCGCTGAAGGTGCCGCCACCCTGCTCGGTCGCCCACTTCAGGCGCGCCCCGGCCATCTGCTTGCCGGCGACGGAGAGCGTCATGTCGTGCACGTAGAACGCGCGCTTCGGCTTCACCGCGAGCACGTAGTCCATCGCCTCGCCGATCTTGAGCCACGGTGCGCCCACCGGTGCGGCGAGTGTGCCGACCTCGACGCCCGGCTCGGTGTAGGAGTCGCCCGCGTAGTAGAGCTCGTCGTTGACGAGCACCCCGACGTTGTCGATCACCGGGATGGAGGAGTGGATGACCGCGTGCTTCTCGCCGAAGAACTCCAGCTTGAACGCGCCGACCTCGACGACGTCTCCCGCGGCGACGACCTGGACGGAGAACTCGTCGCCTGCGGCGGTCGCGACCCCCTGCGGGGCGAGGATGCGGGCATCCGGGTTCTTGTCGAGGATGCGGCGCACCTGCTCGGCGGTCCAGTGGTCCGCGTGCTCATGCGTGATGACGATGCCGACGACCTCGGGGAAGTCGGGCGGCGTCAGGAAGCTGCCCGGGTCGATGACGAGGTTCTCGTCGCCGAGGGAGACGAGCAGGGTCGCGTGTTCGTACTTCGTGATGCGCACGGTGCGACCCTACCGCCGCACCCGGCGCGCGAATACCCCCAGGGGGTATAGTGTTGACATGATCGACGACTTGAAGAAGCGCTCGCTGCATCGGGCGCGCATCCTCGAAGGCCAGCTGCGCGGGGTGACGAAGATGATCGAGAACGAGGAGTACTGCGTCGACATCATCACGCAGACCCTCGCGATCCAGAAGTCGCTCCGCAGCCTCAACAAGCTGCTCGTCGAGAACCATCTCCGCACCCACGTCGCGGAGATGTTCGCGCAGGGCGGCACCCAGCAAGATGCCGCCGTCGCCGAACTGCTGACCGTCTACGAACTCGAGAATCGGAGCAAGTGATGACCTCGCACGACCACTCCGCCCACACCTCCGGCGGTTCGTCCCACCACGACCACGGCGGCGGCGATCACGCGACGCACGACCACCCCACTCCTCGGTCGTCGAGTAGCGAGCACCGCGAGCGTGTCGAGACGCACGACCACGGCGCGCACGACCACGGCGCGCACGACCACGGCGCGCACGACCACGGGGGTGGGCACGACCACGGGGGCGGGCACGACCACTCCCACCATCACGCGAACTTCCGCCTGCTGTTCTGGATCAGCCTCGGACTGACCGTCCCCACGCTCGTCTTCTCGACCGGCCTGCAGGAGATCCTGGGCCTCGCCGGCCCGCGGTTCCCGGGCAGCGAGTACGTCTCGGCGGCGTTCGGGGTCGCGGTCTTCGTCATCGGCGGGCGCGTATTCCTCCAGGGCGCCATCGGCGAGCTCCGGGCACGGCAGCCCGGGATGATGACGCTCATCTCGCTCGCCCTGCTCGTCGCGTTCGGCTACTCGGTGGCCGTGCTGCTCGGCTTCCCCGGCATGGACTTCTGGTGGGAGCTCGCGACCCTCGTCACGATCATGCTGCTCGGGCACTGGATCGAGATGCGCGCGATCTCGGGCGCCCGGGATGCGCTCGGCGAGCTCGCCAAGCTCCTGCCCGACGAGGCCGAGATGGTGCACGGCGATCACGTCATGACCGTGCCGCTCGCACAGCTCAGCGTCGGCGACCATGTGCTCGTGCGCCCCGGCGCGCGAGTGCCGGTCGACGGCGAGGTCGTCGACGGCGAGTCGGAGGTCGACGAGTCGCTGCTCACGGGCGAGTCCGCGCCGGTCGCCGCGTCGGTCGGATCGTCGGTCGTCGGGGGCAGCGTCAACGGCGCCGGCGCCCTCACCGTCGCGGTGACGAAGCTCGGCGACGACACCGCGCTCGCGGGTATCTCCCGTCTCGTCGCCGAGGCGCAGGCGAGCCGTTCCGGTGCGCAGCTGCTCGCCGACCGCGCCGCCGCGCTGCTGTTCTACGTCGCTCTCGGCACCGCCGCGGTGACGCTCCTCGCCTGGCTGCTGCTGCGGCCCGACGACCCGGCGTTCGTCGTCGAGCGCGTCGTCACCGTGCTCGTCATCGCGTGCCCGCACGCGCTCGGCCTCGCCATCCCGCTCGTGCTCGCGATCCAGACGAGCCTCGGGGCGCGGCGCGGCATCCTCGTGAGGGACCGCGCGGCTCTCGAAGACGCGCGCAACGTGGATGTCGTGCTGTTCGACAAGACCGGCACCCTCACCGAAGGGCGGCAGGGGCTCGTCGGGCTCACCGTCGCCCCGGGTGTCGACGAGGACGAAGCACTCGCGCTCGCGGCCGCCGTGGAGTCGAAGTCGGAGCATCCGATCGCCCGTGCGATCGTCGCCGCCGCGACCGAGCGGGCACTCAAGATCCCGCGCTCGGCCAAGTTCGCCGCCCTCGCGGGCCGGGGAGCGCAGGCCACCGTCGGAGGCCGCGACCTGCGGGTCGGGAGTTCCCGTGTGGCGACCGAGGGTGGCATCCACCTGCCCACCGCGCTCGTGCACGCCTCGCGCGACGCCCAGCGGGATGGCTCGACCGTCGTGCACCTGCTCGAAGGCTCGGAGGCGCTCGCGACGTTCGCGCTCGCCGACGTCGTGCGGGCGGAGTCGGCCGAGGCCGTGGCCGCGCTGAAGAAGCGCGGGGTGCGCGTCGCGATGCTCACGGGCGACTCGCACGAGGTCGCGCACGTCGTCGCCGGTCGCCTCGGGATCGACGAGGTGTTCGCCGAGGTGCTGCCCGCGCAGAAGTCGGAGACGGTCGCGAAGCTGCAAGCCGGGGGAGCGCATCGCGTGGCGATGGTCGGCGACGGCGTCAACGACGCCCCCGCGCTCGCCCGCGCCGACGTCGGCATCGCGATCGGTGCCGGCACCGACGTCGCGATCGAGTCGGCGGGTGTCGTGCTCGCCTCGGACGACCCCCGGGGCGTCGTCGACATCCTCACCCTCAGCCAGGCGGGCTACCGCAAGATGCTGCAGAACCTCGCCTGGGCGACCGGCTACAACGTGCTCGGTCTGCCGCTCGCCGCCGGCGTGCTCGCGGGCGTCGGCTTCCTCATGCCGCCCGCCGTGGGTGCCGTCGTGATGTCGGTGTCGACGATCGTCGTCGCCCTCAACGCGCAGTTGCTGCGGCGTCTGCGCTTCCGGAGGTAGATCGTCGCGCTTGGCTCCAGCCGAGCGCGGTCGGACCCCGCTCGAGGTGGGTCCGACCGCCGATGGCTGGAGCCAAGCGACACTTTCGAGGCCCTACACTCGGGCCCATGCCCGCGACGTCGCGCCCGAAGAAGATCGTCGTCGCCATCAACCCGTCGGCGTCGTTCGGCGCCAGCCGGGATGTCGGGCCGGCGGTCGTGCAGACGCTGCGGGCGATGGGGCACGAGGTGACGTCGCTCACCGAGCCCGACTTCGCGTCTCTCCTCACGTCCGCGCGTGCCGCCCTGAAGAAGCGCCCCGACGCCCTCGTCGTCGTCGGCGGCGACGGCATGGTGAACCTCGGCACCAACCTCGTCGCGGGCACGAAGGTGCCGCTCGGACTCATCCCCTCGGGCACGGGCAACGACATGGCGCGCGGCCTGGGCATCCCGCACGACGACACCGAGGCGGCGATCCGCACCCTCGACGCCGCGCTCGCCGCCGGACCACGCACGATCGACGCGGGCCGCATCAGCTGGGTGGATGCCGTGACCGGCGCCGTCGGGGAGCGCTGGTTCGCATGCGCCTTGAGCGCCGGCTTCGACGCGATCGTCAACGAGCGCGCGAACGCGATGCGGCATCCGAAGGGGCCGAGCCGCTACATCATCGCCCTGCTCGCCGAGCTCACGCGCCTGAAGCCCATCCACTACAAACTCACGCTCGACGGGAAGCCGGTCGAGACGGCCGCCGTGCTCGTCGCGCTCGGCAACTCGGTGTCGCTCGGCGGAGGGATGAAGATCACGCCCGACGCGATGCTCGACGACGGGCTGTTCGACGTGCTCATCGTGCAGCCGCTCTCGCGCGTCAACTTCCTGCGCATCTTCCCGCGCGTCTTCAAGGGTGAGCACGTCGGGCATCAGAAGGTGCGGATCGAGCGCGCGAAGAAGGTGCGGATCGAGGCCGACGGGATCGTCGCGTACGGCGACGGGGAGCGTATCTCGCCGCTGCCGATCGACGTCGAGGTCGTGCCGGGAGCACTGCGGTTCCTGGCCCCGAAGCCCTGACGCGCGGGTCTCGACACGGCCCTCGGCCCACTCGACCACCGATTTCACGACCACCCGAGAGGTGTGGCATACTCATACGGTTGTCGTGACGGCCCCATCGTATAGTGGCCTAGTACGCCGCCCTCTCACGGCGGTAACGCGGGTTCGAATCCCGCTGGGGTCACCAACCGAGAGCCCTGGTCCGCCAGGGCTTTCCGCATTCTCGGCCCCCGTTCACCGTCGCGCGGCTACCGTGGACGATGGAGCGGGGCGCGCCCGCAGAACGGACGGTCCGCGATGACGCCACGATCCCTGGCCACCGCAGGAGTGCTCGCCGTGACGCTGCTGATGGCAGGCTGCGCGGCTGCGCCGAACACTGCGCCGACGACGGACGCCGTCGACCCGGCCCCGTCGGCATCCACCCCGCAGACGCCTGACGCGTCGGCCTCCTCGACGGGTGCCTACCTCGACTACACCGACGGCGCGATCGAGGCGACCGCGGGACCCAAGGTGCTGTTCTTCCACGCGAGCTGGTGCCCGCAGTGCCGCCAGCTCGACGAACAGCTGGTCGCCGAGGGCGCGCCCGACGGGCTCACGGTCTTCAAGGTCGACTACGACAGCCGCACCGACCTGCGCCAGCGGTACGGCGTGACGCTGCAGACGACGGTCGTGTTCGTCGACGATCGCGGCGAGGCGATCTCGAGTTCGGTGCTCTACGACGACCCGTCGATCGCCTCCCTTCTCGCGGCGATGCCGTGAGCCGCGGGTGACCGCCTCTCTGCTGCTGAGCCTCGTCGCCGGGGTGCTCACCGTCGCGGCGCCGTGTGTGCTGCCGCTGCTGCCCGTCGTCGTCGGCGGCGGGATGGTCACGAACGGCGACGAACGCCGGGCCCGCTGGCGGCCGTACGTCATCGCCGCATCGCTCGCCGTCAGCGTCGTGGTCTTCACCCTGTTGCTCAAGGCGACGACGGCGCTGCTCGGCATCCCGCCCCAGGTGTGGCAGATCATCTCGGGCGGCATCATCATCCTGCTCGGGATCGACCTGCTCTTCCCCGTGCTCTGGGACCGCCTGTCGTCACGGCTCGGACTGCAGGCGCGCAGCGGGAAACTCCTCGACGACTCGGTGGCCCGCCAGAGCGTCGTCGGCGACATCCTGACCGGCGCCGCGCTCGGACCTGTCTTCTCCAGCTGCAGCCCGACGTACGCACTCATCCTCGTGACGGTGCTGCCGGTGTCGCTCGCGGAGGGGGTGCTCTACATCGTGGCGTACGCGGTCGGCCTCGCGGCCATGCTGCTGCTCGTCGCCCTGCTCGGCCGCGCCCTCGTGCGGCGGCTGGGCTGGCTCGCGGATCCGCGCGGGTGGTTCCGCCGGGTGATCGGTGTGCTCTTCCTCCTCGTCGGAGTCGCGATCATCGTCGGGTTCGACAAGCAGCTGCAGACCTGGATCCTCGACGCGGGGTGGTACGACCCCATCGCGGGCCTCGAGGCGCTGTTCGGCTGATCGGGGCGGCCCGTCGTCGCGACAGGGCTCAGGGCCGACGCGCCTCGATCGCCCGCAGCACCGAGGCGGTATCCGCAGCGTCGAGAGCCATCGTGACGATCCCCGCCGCGCTGCCCAGGTCGGCGGTGAGCGGCACGTCGTAGGGCTTCACGTCGACGGTGACACTCCAGCGGGAGTCCCCGCCGACCGTGGCGGTGCGCACCATCGTGATGTCGCCGATCTCCGCCCAGTCCATCAGCAGCAGCTCCTTCGGGTCGCGCCCCGGGGAGAAGACGGCGACTCCGCGCCGATCGGCGAGCGCCGTGTACCAGCCGTCGCCGATCTGCACGTCGAGCCCCTTGGAGCGGATGAAGGCGGGCAGGTCGGACACCACGGGCGGCAGTCGGCGAGCCAGGAAGACGACGTCGTCGGGATGCCGCAGCGCGACGGCTCGCATGGTGACGGAGTGCCGCGCGGTGATGACGGCGAAGCTGACGATGAGCCCCAGGATCGCGAGCGCGGCCACGAGGTAGGCCACGAGGATGCCGTCGCGCGGTCCTCCACTCGCGGCGATCGCGATCGCGCCGCCGAGTATGACGACGACCCCGGCGCTCAAGGCGCCGACGGTGATGATCCGGGCGCGGGACCGGAACCGTCGAGTGATGACGTGCTGTGGCATGGGCCGAGTTTCTGTTGTACCCCGATCCGCACCGTATCCGTCACCCGGTGACACCGTCAACCGGCTCGCCGCGGGGTGGGACATTACCTAGCTTGGCTGGTATGGGCGGCGACGATTTCCGGAACTTCATCGAGCGGCTCCTCGACGCACTCGAGGGCATTCGCGATGAACTGTCGCGTCTGGAGACCCCCGAGCCGACGGTCGTCGAGGCGGTGCAGCCCGATCCGTGGCCGGCGATCGCGGCGATCGTGCTCGCCGTCGTCACGGTCGCGGTGGCGGTCGCGGCGCTGCTCATCGCGTGGCGCGCGCTCGGGGTGCTGTCGAGTTTCCGCGACGACCGGGTGATCGCGGGACGCCGGGGGGAACGCGCAGATTACGGCGCGCGAGTGCGCCGCTACTCGGAGCTCCTCGGCATCGAGGCGGTCACTGGGCGGGAGGCTGCTCGTGGCGAGACGGCCGCGTCGCTGCGCTCGAGCCTCGAACACCGGCTCGGGGTCGACCGGGAGCACGGCGCGCTCGAACTGCTCGAAGAGGTCGCCGCCTCGCGCGCGGGCTTCGCCGACCTGCCGCGTGAGTCGCGCGCCTCCGCGAACGGTCTCGCGGCGATGACGACCGAGTGGTCCATCGACCGCTGGGTCGCCGATCCGGATGCCTGGCTGCGCGATCACCGCGAGCGGCACCGGCTCCGCACCCTCGCCGCGCGACCCGCCTCCCCTGAGCCCGAGCCGGTCGAGGGTGACACCCGTCTCTCGTAGGGTGGCGGCATGTGCGCGAGCTACGGGTTGCAGGTGAGGCCCGACGACATCCACTACGGCTTCGCCGTGATCGACGACAAGGCATCGTCGGCCGACCTCGCGAACTGGCTCGAGGAGTTCCGCGACGAGCCGGTGAAGCCGACGGGGGTGCACCGGCGCAACCTCAACCCGATCGTGCGGGAGCGCACCAAAGACGACGCGACGCTGCGCACCGTCGACCTCGCGTGGTGGAAGCTCTGGGTGCGCGGCGAGCCGGCGAAGTTCCCGGCCATCAACGCGCGCGTCGAGGGGCTCGTCGGGTCGGGCGCGTGGAGCGGCCCGCTGAAGAGCCGCCGCGGCCTCGTGCCGGCCACCGAGTACTACGAGAAGGGCCACCGCTTCGGCTTCGGCGGCGACCTGTTCGCCTTCGCCGGGCTCTGGAACATCACGAAGGTCGACGACGACTGGATGCTCTCGTACACGATCGTCACCCAGCCCGCGTCGCCGCACATCGCGTCGATCCACGACAGGATGCCGCTCATCGTGCCGCGCGACCTCTACGACGAGTGGCTCGACCCGCACCGCGTCGGCGACCAGGAGCTGCTCGACGAGGTGGTCGCGGCGAGCCGCCCGCTCGGCGAGAAGCTCGCGATCGGCGACCTCTAGGCCGCGGGCGGCTCGCTCGGGTTTCGGCGGGCGTGCATCCGCGCGATCTCGGCGTCGACATCCGCCTCGGTGATGTAGCGACGGGTCACCCCGTACGCGTCGAGCCCGACGAACACGGCGGCGATCGTCATGCCGATGATCGGCCAGACCGGCCAGAAGTAGGCGGTGAAGTTCGAGGGCAGGCCCGTCGAGAACAGCCAGATCGCGAGCAGCAGCAGGATGATCACGCCGAAGATCACGAGCATGATGTGGAAGTCGTTGCGCGCCTTGAGGCGGGCGCGGGCGGCGGCGCGGATGTCGTCGGTCTCGCTCATGCGATCGACACTATCGGCGGCCCTGAAGAGACTCCAGAAGCGGCCGAGTATGACGCGGACGAGTCGCCCCTTTTCTGGGGCCTGCGGGTGACGCACGGGTGACCCTACCCTGGCGTCACGGAACACCGGACGACGGAGTCGGGACCCAACCACCCCAACGCCATCCGTCGCCCGAGTGCCCGGATCAGGCAAGACACTTTGGGGAGAGAAACCGTGTTCAATTCTGCGTCGGCTCGCATCGGAGCCGTCATCCAATCCCGCCTCGTCCGCGAGGAGAGGGGCGCCACGGCCGTCGAGTACGGCCTCATCGTCGGTCTCATCGCGGTCGCCATCATCGGCGCCGTCGTGCTCATGAGCGGCGCGCTGCAGGACATGTTCGGCGTCATCCAGGGCGAGCTCGAGGACGCGCAGACGCCGTAACCGGCGTCGACGAGCGGATCCGTGTCGTGTTCACGCGACGCGGGTGGGGGAGTGAGCGCGGCGCCGCTGCGGTGGAGTTCGCGCTCGTCCTGCCCATCCTGGTGCTCATCCTCTTCGGGGTGATCGAGTTCGGCGGGGTGTACAACGCCCAGCTGATGGTGACGGGGGCGGCCCGAGAGGGCGCGCGCGAGATGGCGGTCGGGGGAGACCCCGCGGATGCCGAAGCCGCGGCCGTGGAGGCGGTCGTCGTCGCCGGCGCCGAGGCTCTCGACGTCACCGTGTCGCCCGCGACGTGCGCGGCCGGCTCCGACGTCACCGTGACGGTCGTGTACGACCGGCCGTTCCTCACCGGGCTGTTCGGCGCGACGCTCGAGCTGACGGGTCTCGCGACGAGGCGGTGCCAGGGATGATCGGCGGCGGGGCGTTCGCTCGACTGCGCCGCGAGGAGCTCGGCGCGACGAGCGTCATGGTCGTGCTGCTCATGACGGCGCTGCTCGTGAGCGCCGCCCTCGTCGTCGACGTCGGCGCGATGCAGGCGCGCAAGGCGCAGCTTCAGGATGCCGCCGATGCCGCCGCGCTCGCGATCGCCCAGGAGTGCTTCGAGCACGCGGGCACGTCGCCGCTCGGCTGCGCGCCGGCGGTGGCCGCTGACGCCGTCGCGACCGCGGGCGACTTCGCGGTCGCCAACGTCAACGATCGACTCGCCGACGTCGAGATCGTCGAGTTCCCGACCGCCGACACCGTGCGGGTGACCCTCGCGAGCACGCAGGACGGATTCTTCGGCAGCCTCGCCGGGGCCGACAGCACCGCCCTGCGCGCCGCCGCCACCGCGAGGTGGGAGCAGGATGTCGTCCCCCTGCCGCTCGCGCTGGCCGCCTGCAACTTCCCCGGCGAGGGGGAGGAGACGGTGCTCCAGGTCTCGCTCGCCGTGTCGAACGCGGTCTCGAGCCTGCTCGGCACCAGCTGCGGACTGCTCTCGTCGGAGAACCTGCTCAGCAGCCTCAACGGCACGGTGGGCATCGTGTCGGGCGGCTGGATCACGAGCAGCGACCCGATCCTCGGGGCGACCGCCGGCAGCTGCGAGTACGACCCCAACCTGCTCACGACGGTCGCGTCGACGATCTCGAAGATCGCACCGACCTCCTGCGCGAACGCCCTCCGCGGGTGGAACCCGTCCCCGATCAACCCGCAGCGGGTCGTCATGCCGGTGTTCGACAGCGGACTCGAGCAACTCGTCTTCGACGATGTGCTCGGGATCGGCACGATCGACCGCTACGCCGTCTTCGATGTCACCGGCTACTCGATGAGCGGGCTTCTCGGCCTGAGCACGGTGGCGGGCAGTGACACGACGCTGTGCAAAGACTCCGACGGCATGATCGCCCGAGACCTGCAGCAGCTCCTCGACTCGCTCGGGGTGCTCAACCTCCTGCGTCCGGTCCTCGAGCTGCTGCTGAACGCCACGACGCCCGTCACCGGGTGCCAGGCGCTCGAGGGCACCTTCGTCGGCTACGTCGACTCCGTCGAGGCCGCACAGCTGCTCGTGGGCGTCCAGCTCGTCGAGTGATCGCACCATCCGTTTCAGGGGAGAGAAGGAACAACCGATGAGAACCCGCATCATCGCCGTCGTCGTGGCGGCCGTGCTCGCGATCGCCGGGGCCGCGGCCCTCGTGTTCGCCGTCCAGGGGGCGTCGCAGAGCGCCCTCGCCGGCACCCGAACCGAGACGGTGCTCGTCGTGGTCGCTCCGATCCCCGCGGGAACCCGGGGCGAGCAGGTCGGCGACCGTATCGAGGAGCGCGAGATCCCGGTCTCGTACCTCGCCGACGGAGCCGTCGGCGACCGCGACCTCCTCGCCGGACTCGTCTCGCTCGTCGGGCTCGAGCCGGGCGAGCAGATGATCGCCGCGCGGTGGGGTGCGCCCGAGGACCTCGTCGCCGTGGGCGGCCGGGTCGCAGCACCCGACGGCACCCAGGAGGTGTCGCTCGCGCTCGAGCTCGAACGTGTGGCCGGCGGGGCGATCCTGCCCGGCAGTTCGGTCGGCGTGTGGAGCAGCCGCGACGGGGGCACCGCGCTCCTGCTCGACGGGGTGCTCGTGACGGCGCTCGCCTCGACCGTCGCCGCCGACGATCAGGGCACGAGCACCGACGGCGACGTGCTCGTCACGTTCGCCCTCACCGCCGACCAGGCCCGCGCCCTCGTCGAGGCGGCGGAGTACGGCCAGGTCTGGCTCTCGCTGCAGGGACAGGGCTCGTGAGCCGCGTCGTGCTCATCGGGGCGGATTCCCTGCTCGAGCACCAGGCCCGCGTGCTGCTCGGCGACGAGATCGTCACGCTCGCGCCCGCCTCGAGCGACGTGCTCGTGACGAGGATCATCTGGCTCGACCGTCGCCCCGAGCTCATCGTCTTCGGTCCGATGATGCCGACCAGGCTCTCGCTGAGCCTCGGCGGCGCCCTCCGTGACCTCGCCGACGTGCTCGCGCTCGTGAGTGACGACCCCGAGATCATCCCCGCGGCGAAGGCCGCCGGGATCACCGAGTTCCTCGACCACGATCCCGAGCTCGAGCACCTCGACGCGCTCTTCGACTCGGCCCGCGAGCGCGTCGCGCGCGTGCGCGGCGTCGCCGACGTGCGACGTGCGGTCCCGGGGCGTGCGCCCGGGCGGATCCTCGTCGTCGCGAGTCCGAAGGGCGGAGTCGGCAAGACGACGGTCGCGGTCAACCTCGCGGTCGCGCTCGCCGAGACCGAGCCGAGCCAGGTCGCGATCGTCGACCTCGACCTGCAGTTCGGCGACGTCGCCGCGCAGCTCGGCATCTCGCCGCGACACTCGACGGTGGATGCCATGAGCAAGGCGGCGGCACGCGACGAGTTCGTGCTCGGCACCTTCCTGCACGAGCACGCCGACGGCTTCTTCGTGCTCCCCGCGCCGACGAGTCCGGCGGGCGCAGACCACGTCGACCCGAAACGTGTCGGACACCTCCTGCGGCAGCTCGCCGCGCGGTTCCGCTACGTCGTCGTCGACACGACGCCCGGCCTCGGCGACCTCGCCCTCGCCGCCGTGGAGCAGGCGTCGTCGCTCGTGGTCGTCGCCGGACCCGACCTGACGAGTGTGCGCGGCGTGCGGTCCGCCCTCGAGGTGCTGCGCGAGCTGCAGCTCCTGCCGGTGTCGGCGCCCCTCGTGCTCAACGGCCTCGAGCGCAAGATCGGGCTCGACCCCGACGAGGCCGCGACCATCATCGGCGCGCCGATCGACGTCGTCGTGCCGCGCAGCCGAGCCGTCCTCCGCGGTGGCAACGCCGGCATCCCCGTGACGCTGGGCGCCCCGCGCGACCCGGCGTCCCGTGCCCTCCGCGACCTCGCGAAGCACGTCGAACAAGGCCTCACCCGTCGCGAGTGGCGGGATGAGAACACGCGGAGGAAGGTCTCATGAGCCTCTCGGAACGACTCGATGCCAACCGGTTCCGCCGGTCCCCTCAGACTTATGTGCCGGCCGAGGTGGAGCTCGCTGAGACCCTCGACGCCGTGCACGCCCCCGTCGTGCCGCTCACGCCCGCGACCGCCCTCGACGAGCTCAAGGACCTCGCGGTCGAGCAGCTCTACGACCGGATGGGTGCGCGACTCACCGATTCGTCGCTGAGCGAGGAACAGCTGCTCGCGTCGGCCCGACAGGAGCTCGCGATCATCATCGGCGAACGCGGGGGCTCGCTCGGTGAGGACGAGCGCCGCGACCTGATCGAGGATGTCGCCGACGACGCGCTCGGGCTCGGCCCGCTGCAGCGTCTGCTCGACGACCTCACCGTCACCGAGGTCATGGTCAACGGACCCGACCACATCTACGTGGAGCGTCACGGCCGCCTGCAGCGCACCGGGCTCTCCTTCCGTTCCGAGGAGCGACTGCGCCGCGTCATCGAGCGCATCGTCTCCCGAGTCGGGCGGCGCATCGACGAGTCCTCTCCCCTCGTCGATGCCCGCCTCCCCGATGGATCGCGCGTCAACGCGATCATCCCGCCGCTGGCGGTGAACGGGTCGGCCCTGACCATCAGGAAGTTCGCGGCCGACCCGTTCCAGACGCGCGACCTCGTGGAGCTGGGCACCCTCAGCGCGGAGTTGGGGGAGGTGCTCTACGCGTGCGTGCAGGGACGGCTCAACATCGTCGTCTCCGGCGGCACCGGCACGGGCAAGACGACGCTGCTCAACGTTCTGTCGTCGTACATCCCCGCCGACGATCGAGTCGTGACGATCGAGGATGCCGTCGAGCTGCAGCTGCAGCAGGAGCACGTCGTGCGGCTCGAGTCGCGACCGCCGAACATCGAGGGGCGCGGGGAGGTCACCATCCGCGACCTCGTGCGCAACGCCCTCCGGATGCGTCCCGACCGCATCGTCGTCGGGGAGTGCCGCGGCGGCGAGGCGCTCGACATGCTCCAGGCGATGAACACGGGGCACGACGGCTCGCTCTCGACGGTGCACGCCAACGCGCCGCGCGACGCGATCGCGCGGCTCGAGACGCTCACCCTCATGGCGGGTATGGACCTCCCGCTGCGCGCCGTGCGTGAGCAGATCGCCTCCGCGGTCGACCTCATCATCCACATCACGCGGCTGCGCGACGGCACCCGTCGGGTCACGCAGGTGACCGAGGTGGTCGGCATGGAGGGCGACACCGTCACGATGCAGGACGTCTTCGCGTTCGACTTCGCCGCGGGCGTCGACGACACGGGTCGGTTCCGCGGCACCGTGAAGCCGACGGGCCTGCGCCCGCGTTTCACCGAGCGGCTCGAGGAGCTCGGCATCCCGCTCGATCGCCGGGTCTTCGACCGCGAGGGCGGGTACTGAGATGACGCCCCTGCTCGCTGTCGGGCTGGCCGCGGTGTTCGCGGCGCTCGCGATCGTCGCCGCCGTCGTGCTGCTGCCGCGGAGCACGCCGTCGGCGGCGGGGATCGCCGACCGCCTCCTCGGCGACGGTGCCCGCCGCGCCGACCTCGAGGATCGGCTCGAGCTCGCGGGCATCCGCTCGACGGCGTCCGGTTACACGTTGCGGGTCGTCGTCGCGGGAGCCGTCGCGCTCCTCGCCGGAGTCGCCGTCGCCGTGCTGCGACCGTCGGCGCTCGCCGTGGTGCTCCCCGTCGTGCTCGTCGTCTTCGTCGTGCTCGGCGCGCGGCTGCTGCTCGAGCGTCGGATCACGAAGCGCCGCGGCGCGTTCGCCGACCAGCTCGACGACTCGCTCTCGCTCATCGCGAGCGGGCTCCGCGCCGGGCACAGCCTGCCGCGCGCGATGGACGCCGTCGCACAGGAGGCCGAGTCGCCGACCGCGGAGGAGTTCGCGCGTATCCTCAACCAGCACCGTCTGGGGCGCGACCTCGGTGAGGCGATCGGCCTCTCCGCCGAGCGGATGACGAGCGACGACCTCGCCTGGGTCGCGCAGGCGGTCGCCATCCACCGCGAGGTCGGCGGCAACCTCTCCGAGGTGCTCGACCACGTCGGCGAGACGATCCGCGAACGCGGACAGGTACGCCGCCAGGTGGCGACGCTGAGCGCCGAGGGACGCATCTCGGCCAACATCCTCATCGCCCTGCCGGTGCTCATCGCGCTCGTGCTCGCCGTGATCTCGCCCGGCTATCTCACGGTGTTCCTCACCACCCCGCTCGGCTGGGCTCTCATCGCCGGCTCCCTCGTGCTGTTCGGGATCGGCGTCGTCTGGCTGCGAGCCGTCGTCCGAGTCGACTTCTAGGAGGCCCGCCGTGACCACCCTCCCGCTCGTCGCCGCCGCGCTGCTCGCGGTCGCCATCCCGTTCGCCGTCTACGCCGTGCTGCCCGCCCGGGTGCCGGTGGCCGACCGTGTGCCGTCGCCCGACGGAGCCGCGGGTGCCGCCCCCGATGCCGCGTCGCCGTTGCGCTTCCTCGTCACTGCGCGCGCACTCGAGCGTCTCGACCGGTCGCTCCAGCTCGCCAGCCTGCTCCCGGCGTGGAGCGTGCATCGCGTGCTGCACGCGAAGCTCGTCGCGACGATCGCGGCGCTCGGTCTGGGCACGGTGTTCGTCGCCGCCGACCCGGCGCCGTGGCGCGTCGTGGTCGCGCTCGTCGCGCTCGTCGTCGCCTACCTCGGGCCGGATGCCGTGGTCGCGTCGCGCGCTCGCGAGCGGCAGGATCGCATCCAGCGCGAACTCCCGGACGCCCTCGACCAGGTGACGATCGCGATCGAAGCCGGCCTCGGGCTCGAGACCGCGGTCGCCCGCGCCGGCCGGTTCGGCGACGGCCCGCTCGCCGAGGAGCTCACCCGCACCATCCAGGACATGCGCGTCGGTTTCTCACGCAAGGAGGCGTGGCTCGCGCTCTCCGCCCGCACCGATGTCGCCGACCTGCGTCGCTTCGCGCGGGCCATCATGCAGGCCGACCAGTACGGCGTCTCCGTCGCGCACGTCGTACGCACGCAGGCGAAGGAGCTGCGGCTCAAGCGCCGGCAGCGGGCGGAGGAGAAGGCGATGAAGGTGCCGGTGAAGATCCTCTTCCCGCTCATGTTCAGCATCCTGCCGGTGCTGTTCATCGTCGTGCTCGGGCCCGGCGTGCTGAACCTGCTGCACGTGCTCGGAACCCTCTAGACTTCTCGCAGCGAAGGGGAGTATCCCACCTCGTCACGGTCGTCATCACGGGTTCCAGCGCTGCAGCCCCGGTCGTGATCGCAGCGCACCACGGTCCTCGGACCCGACGCGCCGCGCGGGAGAGACGTTCGGCCCGTCAACCTGCCCCGAAAGGCTCCCGTGGAACTCTCCATCCCGCTCTGGTTCGAGATCGGCACGTACGTCGGCCTCGCGCTGATCCTCGGCTTCGACATCTTCTGGGCGTTCCGACGCCCGCACATCCCCTCGACGCGCGAGTCGGCGATGTGGATCACCTTCTACGTCGCGCTGGCTCTCGTCTTCGCGGGGCTGCTGCTGTGGTTCGACGGCCCCGAGCATTCGGGCCAGTTCGTCGCGGGCTGGCTGACCGAGTACAGCCTCTCGATCGACAACCTGTTCGTCTTCATCATCATCATGGCGAGGTTCTCGGTACCCCGGAAGTACCAGCAGGAGCTGCTCATGGTGGGCATCATCCTGGCGCTGCTCTTCCGCGGCATCTTCATCGTCATCGGCGCCGTCGTGATCGAGCAGTGGAGCTGGGTGTTCTACATCTTCGGCCTGTTCCTGCTCTACACGGCCGCCAACCAGGCGTTCACGAGCCACGACGACGAGGCCGAGACCGAGAACAAGCTGATCGGCTTCCTGCGCCGGCGCATCCCGATCACGGAGCGCTTCGAGGGCGCCAAGCTGCGCACGACGATCGACGGCCGCCGCGTGTTCACGCCCGTCATCGTCGTGCTCATCGCGCTCGGCACGACCGACCTCGTCTTCGCGCTCGACTCGATCCCCGCCATCTTCGGCATCACGCAGGAGCCGTTCCTCGTCTTCACGGCGAACGTCTTCGCACTCATGGGGCTGCGGCAGCTGTACTTCCTGCTGGGCGACCTCGTCGACAAGCTGATCTACCTCAAGTTCGGCATCGCGTTCATCCTCGCCTTCATCGGCGTGAAGCTGTTCTTCCACGCCCTCCACGAGAACGAGCTGCCGTTCATCAACGGCGGGCAGCACGTCGAGTGGGCGCCCGAGATCGACACTTTCGTATCGCTGGGCGTGATCGTGGGTGCGATGGCGGTCGCGGTCGTGGCGAGCCTCATCAAGCTGCGCATCGACCGCGCGCGCGGCGTCGAGCCGAAGGGGCCCGTGCACGAGATGCAGGAGCACCTCGAGGAGCACGGGCAGGAGTAGCACCGAGGGCGCGTCCCACTCGTTAGAGTCCGAAGGGTGACGCGCACCCCGTCGACCCCGCCCGAGCTGGACGGGTACCGCTACGTGCGGGCCCTCGGCCGCGGCGGATTCTCCGACGTGCACCTCTACGAGCAGCTGCTGCCGCGTCGTGAGGTCGCCGTGAAGGTGCTGCTCACCGATCTCGGGCCGGCCGGGCTCGCGTCGTTCACGAGCGAGGCGAACCTCATGGCGCGCCTGTCGACGCATCCGTACATCGTGACGATCCACGACGCCGGCATCTCCGCCGACCGTCGCCCCTACCTCGTCATGGAGTACTGCTCGCAGCCCACCCTCGCGGAGCGATACAAGCAGCGGCCGCTCGCCGTCGACGAGGCGCTGCGCACGGGGGTGCGGCTCGCCTCGGCGGTCGAGACGGCGCACCGCGCGGGCATCCTGCATCGCGACATCAAGCCCGGCAACGTGCTCACCAACGATTACGGCTGGCCCGCGCTCACCGACTTCGGGATCGCCGCCGCGGCCGACGCGGCACCGTCCGGTCGCGACGGCGACGGCTCCGACCCCGAAGCGTCGACCGGCGGATCGATCGGGCTCTCGGTGCCGTGGTCGCCGCCGGAGATGTTCCTCGACGTGCCCGAGCACGACGTGCGATCGGATGTCTTCTCGCTCGCCGCGACCCTGTACACGGTGCTCGCCGGACGCACGCCCTTCGAGGTGCCGGGCGGCCCGAACGCGGCGGTCGACCTCATGGCCCGCATCGACAGGGGGCAGATCACTCCCCTCGATCGCACCGACGTGCCGCGGGCGCTCGTGCAGGTGCTCGAGCGGGGGATGGCGACGCGCCGCGAGGACCGCTGGCCGACGGCGCTCGACCTCGGGCGCGCACTCCAACGTGTCGAGCTCGAGCTCGGTCTCGCCGCGACCTCCCTCGAGATCGCCGCCGCGATCGCCCCCGCCGCGGCCGCCGTCGACGGCGACGATGCCGAGACACGGGTGCGGGCGATCCCCGCGGTGCAACCCGACCTCCCGCCGCGGCTGACCGCGGCTCCCGAGCCCCTGGCCGCTCCCGAGCCCTCCCCGAACGCCGCGCCCGTCGCGCCCGCGGGTCCGTCGCGCACGCGCCTCGTCGGCATCCTGGTCGGCGTGCTGTCGCTCCTCGTCGTGTCGGCCGTCACGCTCGCGATCGTGCTCACCGGAGGAGCGCTCGACCGGCCGGGAGGGCAGCCCAGCCCGTCCGCGACGGGTGGATCGGCGGTCGGTGCCGACCGCATCCCGGCGGCCGTCGACGGCCAGGCGCTGCCGAGCGTCGACGGCACCTCGGTCGAGTTCAGCTGGACCCACCCCGACCCGCGCGACGGCGACCTCTACTACTGGGCGCGCTCCGAGACCCCCGACGACCGAGCCGCCGTGCGGGAGCCCGCGGTCACCGTCGACGACATCGTGCCGGGCAGTCGGGTGTGCATCAACGTCGAGATCGGCCGCGCCGGCCGCACGTCCGAACCCCTCGCGATCTGCACCGGCTGACCGGTCGGAGCACCGCACCGTCGGCGTGGGTGGCTTTCCGTTTTCAGGAGGATCCGGTGCCGGAGTGAGGGATGTCGCCGCCCCAGCCACTCTGGTCGACGTCGGTCACAGAAAGTCCTGAAAACGGAAGGCGGCTTTCCGAAGCGCCTCTCCATCTGCACCGAGACGTAACCCGGGGAAGCACTTTGGGGGACGCCGGAGCCCCGTGCTACGTTGAATCCTCCGATTCGGCAGGGCGAACCGAAGGTACGACGCATGGGGATCGTCGGGTCCATCTCACGCAGGCGCAAGCCGATCGCGTCGGTGCTCGGGATCGCGCTTCTCGCGGGAGTGCCCGTCACGTTCGCGGTGCTGCACGAGGGATTCCCGGTCAGCGATGTCGACCTCGCGGCGCGCGAGGTCTGGGTCACGAACGGCGACGCGCTGCTCGGCGGCCGCCTCAACCGGCAGATCGAGGAGCTCACCGGTTCGGTGAGCGCCCAGTCGCCCGCCCTCGATGTCGTGCAGGACGGCGAGGACGTCTTCCTCGTCGACCCCGATCTCGGCTCGCTGTCGCGCATCGACCCCGCGTACACGACGCTCGTCGAACCCGCGGAGGTGCCTGCCGGCGCGAGCGTCGCACTCGGCGGCGGCACCCTTGCGATCCTCGCGCCCGACGGCGACCTGTGGGCGCTCGACGCCGCGAACACCCTCGTCTTCGATCCGACGTCCACCCCGGCGGCCGAACTCGGTCGGGGCGCGCTCGTGACGGTCACCCGCGACGGTGTCGTGCTCGCGACGAGCGCCGAGCGACAGGTCGCGGTGCGCATCCCCGGCCCGGGGGCCCGCCCGGTGGAGCGCGCTCTCGCCGTGCCCGACGCCGCCCAGCTCGCCGCCGTCGGCGACCGCCTCGTGCTGCTCGACGAGGACGCCAACCGCCTCGTGCGGGACGACGGCTCGGTCGTCGACCTGCCGGATGCCGCCTACCGGCTGCAGCAGACGGGCGCGGCGAACGACGAGGTCGTGCTCGCCACCGCCGACTCGCTGCTCTTCGTGAGCGACGGCGGAGCCGTGCGTGAGGTGCCGGCCGACCTGTCGAGTCCGGTCGCGAACGCACGCGGAGTGAGCGCTCCTGTGTTCGTCGACGGCTGCGCGCACGGCGCGTGGGGCGGCGCGCAGCGCTACCTGCTCGCCTGCGACGGCGCCGAGCCCGAGCCGCACGACATCGCGCAGCGCACGCAGGGCTCGCGGCTCAAGTTCCGCGTCAACGGCTCGGTGGTCGCGCTCAACGACCTCGACACCGGCAACGTCTGGCTGCTCGACGACGAGATGCGACTCGTCGCCAACTGGGATGAGGTCACCCCGCCCGAGGAGCAGGAGGCCGAGGAGGGCGACGAGAAGGCGAGCACTCAGTCGTTCGAGGACACCCTCGCCGAGCGCACCGAGGTGAACCGTCCGCCGGTCGCGCGCGACGACGACTTCGGCGTGCGCGAGGGCCGCACGACGATCCTCCCGGTGCTCGACAACGACACCGACCCCGACGGCGACGTGCTCACGATCCCGAGGCTGAGCGACGTGCCCGAGTCGGTGGGCCTCGTCGACCTCATCGACGGTGGACGCGCCCTGCAGTTCACGCCCGCCCTCGGGTCGACGGGCGCCACCCTGCGCTACACCGTCGACGACGGCCGGCCGGGCGGGGTGGCGGAAGCGATCGTGACCCTCCGCGTCGTGCCCGATGACGTCGAGACCGCTCCGGTCGCACGGCGCGAGACGCTCGTGAGCGTCGAGTCGGGCGGATCGATCGAATACAACGTGCTCGCCGACTTCCTCGACCCGGACGGCGACGACCTGTACCTCGTCGACGCGACGCCGGCATCCAGCGATGTCGTGCGTTTCACCCCGGATGGCGTGGTCACCTTCGAGCACCGGTCGGGGGAGCCGGGCGACAAGGACATCGCCGTCGCCGTCACCGATGGCACCCTGACGACGACGGGTGTGCTCACGGTGAGCGTCGAGCCGCGCGGGTCGCTCGCGCCGATCGGCATCCCCGACTTCGCGACGGCGTTCGTCGGCGAGTCGATCGCGCTCGAGCCGCTCGCCAACGACCTCGCCCCGAACGGCGCGGCCCTCACGCTGCTCGGTGTCGACGACGTGCCGACGGATGCGATCGTCGCGCCGAACCTCGACCGCGGCACCGTGACGTTCCAGGCCCCCGCGGCGGGCAGCTTCTACTTCCTCTACTCCCTCGCGGCCGGCCCGACCTCGAGCATCGGCATCGTGCGTGTCGAGGTGCTGCCCGACCCCGAGGGCGTGCTGCCGCCGATCGCCGTGAAGGACACGGCGTTCCTGCGGGCCGGCGAGCCGACGACCGTCGAGGTGCTCACCAACGACGTGTCGCCCGACGGGAGCGTGCTCGCCGTCCAGTCGGTCGACATCGAGGGGATCGCACCGGGTGTGACGGTCGAGGCGCTCGGCAACGCCGTCATCCGCATCACGTCGTCGGGTGCGCTCACCGGGCAGACGCAGTTCCGCTACACGGTCTCCGACGGCGTCTCGTCGGCGACCGCCGGCGTGACGATCGTGCCCGTGCCTCCTCTCGTGACACGCCAGCCACCGCTCGCGAAAGACGACAGGGTGCGCGTGCGCGTCGGCGACGTCGTGAGCAAAGACGTGCTCGCGAACGACGAGCATCCCGACCAGGCGCAGCTCATCCTGCAGGAGGAGCTCGTCGAGACCGATCAGGCGGGCGACGGGCTCGCGTTCGTCGGAGGCGGACGGGTGCGCTACCAGGCCGGTCAGACGCCCGGCGAGTACAGCGTCGTCTACCGCGTCGCCGACCAGTACGGCGAGGCCGCGACGGCGCGCGTGACGTTCGTCGTCGTGCCGGAAGACGCCGAGACGAACCAGCCGCCCGTACCGCTGCCCCAGACGGCACGCGTCTTCGCCGGGTCGACGATCCCGATCGAGCTGCCGCTCGAGGAGATCGACCCCGACGGCGACTCGGTGGTCATCGTCGGCATCGAGCGCTCGCCTGTGCTCGGTGTGCCCGAGTCGGTCGGTCCCACGACGATCGTCTACACGGCCGGCCGGTCGTCGGGCGGCACGGACACGATCGCCTATGTCGTCGAGGACTCGTTCGGCAGCCAGGCGGTCGGCATCCTCACGATCGGGGTGATCCCGCGTCCGGGCGAGGTGCCGCCGCCGAACGCCGTCGACGACCGCGTCGAGCTCGAGCCCGGTCGCACCGCCTCGGTCGCCGTGGTCGCCAACGACTCCGACCCGAGCGGGTACGAACTCACGCTCGACGCCGAGCTGCTCGAAGTCGACCCCGGCATCGAGGCGAGCGTCGAGGGGAGCGCGATCGTCGTCGAAGCGCCGGAGGCCGAAGGCACGTTCACCATCCGCTACGCGATCACGAACGGGAACGGCGGTGAGGACGACGCATTCCTGCTCGTCACCGTGACCGAGGATGCCCCGCCCGTCTACCCCGTCGCGCTCGACCATCATGTGCCCCTCGCCGAGGTCGCCGGGGAGGAGGCGGTCGAGGTGTCGCTCGAGGGTCTCATCGCGAGCCCCGCCGGGCGTGCCGACGAACTCGTCGTCTCGCTCGAGGGCGCGCACGCGGGATCGGCGTCGGTCGATGCGGACACGCAGACCGTCGTCGTCAACCCCGGCGACCGCCGCATCGCGATCGCCTACCGCGTCACCAACCCCGACGACGGGCTCTCGGCGACGGCGTTCCTCGTCGTGCCCCCCGCCGTCTCGGGCGACTACTCGCCGCCCCCGCGGCTGCGCGACGACCTCGGGCCGCAGGTCGTCGAGATGAACGGGTCGCGCGACTGGAACCTCGAGGACATCCTCGTCGTGCCGTCGAAGCGGCCGGCGATCCTCGTCGATCCGGCGACGGTGACGATGACGCACGGTGACGGGAGCCCCGGCGGTGTCGACGCCGACACGATCCGGTTCACGGCGGGGGAGGACTTCCGCGGCATCGCCTCGATCACCTTCCGGGTGACCGATGGCGCGACGGCCGACGACCCCGACGGGCGGTCGGTGCTCCTCACGATGGCCGTCATCGTCGGCGACCCGGAGTTCACCGACGTGCCGCCGACGTTCGCGACGCAGAACGTCACGATCGAGGCGGGCGACGCGGCGCGGGTCGTCGACCTGCGCGCCGCGACCTCGCATCCGAACCCCGCCGTCGCGGGCGACTTCCGCTACGACGGGCTCGGCGGCCAGACCGCCGACATCTCGGGCTCGATCTCGGGTGGCTCGCTCACGGTCTCGGCGCCGTTCGGGGTGCAGGCGGGCACGACCACGACCCTGGACTTCACGGTGCGCTACCGCGACTTCGAGGTGCCGGGGTCGGTGCGGGTCACGGTCGTGAGATCGACGCGCCCTCTCCCGCAGGCCGTCGAGGATGCCGCCAAAGGCCGCCGCGGCGTGACCGACACCGTGAACGTGCTCGCGAACGACTACAACCCGTTCGCGGCCCAGGGCGAGGTGCTGCGCGTCGTGGCCGCGGCGATCGAGAACGCCGCGGCGTCGCAGGCGTCGATCTCGTTCACGGCCGACGGCGACGTCACCGTGCAGCCGGGCCCGTCGTTCATCGGCGTCGTGAGCGTCGTCTACACGATCGAGGACGCGACGCGCGATCCCGACCGCCGCGTGCAGGGCCGCCTGCTGTACACGGTGCGCGACGTGCCGTCGAAGCCCGCGCCGCCGACGTTCGTCGAGGGCGACGGCCAGGTCACCGTGCAGTGGAACGCACCGGCGACCAACGGCGAGCCGATCACGCAGTACACGATCTCGTGGTCGGGCGGCTCGCCCGTGACCGTCCCGGGGTCGGCGGCGTCGCACGTCTTCCCGGGGCTCACGAACGGCACGGCGTACACCTTCCAGGTGCGGGCGACCAACGTCGTCGGGCAGGGCGAGCTCTCCGACCCGAGCGCGGCCGCACGGCCGTTCGGCGCCCCGAGCGCCGTGACGACGGCGACCGCGACCGGTTCCGCGGACGGCTCGGGCAACGTCGTGCTGAACTGGGGCGGCGCCTCGGGCAACGGTCGCGCGATCGACGGCTACCGCATCACGGTGAGCCCGGGCGGTGCCGTCTACTCGGTGGGCAACGTCACCACGACGACGGTGCCGGGACGGGTCGGCACGGCGTCGTCGTACGCGATCGTCACGCTCGGCCCGGGTGGCGAGAGCGTCCCGTTCTCGTCGACCAACTCCGGCACCCCGCGCCCCGGGCCGCCCGCCGGCGCGTCGGCGTCGTGGCCCGGCCCGCAGGGCAGCCGGGTGGTGAACTTCTCGTGGTCGGCCGCGCCGTCGACCGAAGCCATCACGCGCTACGAGATCCTCGTGAACAACTACCACTCGAGCTGGGTGGACGTCGGCACCGCGACCTCGTTCCAGATCACCGACGCCCAGTTCGGCACGTCGTACTCGATCCAGGTGCGAGCCGTGAGCGCCGGGCAGACGGGCGATCCGCGCACGTCGAACGCCGTGACGCCGCAGAACATCCAGCCGCCGAGCTATTCGCTCTGCTACCACTCGCAGTACGGCGACTCGTGGAACATCGGCATCCGCTACGCCAACCAGACGTCGGACACGACCGTCAGCACGAACGTCGGCGGCTCGAGCGGCACCGCCGCGGGAGCGAGCGGCACGGCGCGGCTCGCCTCCTGGCATGCGCGCAACACCGCGAACGACCTCAACGCCCAGATCACGATCACCGTCAACGGCGCCGCGTACTCCACCACCCGGTGGGGTGACGCGCCCGCCTGCTGAGACCCGACCCGAGAGAGAGAAGAGCCCAGGATGCCCGTGACGCCCGAGCAGGCGAGGTGGTTCGCCGACGCGTTCGGCCAACTCGTCGACCATCTGGACCAGGCCATCCTGGGCAAGAAGGACAGGCTGCGCCTCGTGCTCACGGCGCTGCTCTCCGACGGGCACGTGCTGCTCGAGGACGTGCCCGGCACCGGTAAGACGGTGCTCGCGAAGGCGCTCGCCAACACGATCACGAGCACGCACTCGCGCATCCAGTTCACGCCCGACCTGCTGCCCTCCGATGTGACCGGCGTGTCGATCTGGGACCAGTCGAAGGGCGTCTTCGTCTTCCACCCGGGGCCGATCCTGAACTCGATCGTGTTGGCCGACGAGATCAACCGCGCCTCACCGAAGACCCAGTCGGCGCTGCTCGAGGTCATGGAGGAGGGCGTCGTCACGGTCGACGGGGAGGGCCATCCGGTCGGCAAGCCGTTCCTCGTCATCGCGACGCAGAACCCCATCGAGCAGTCGGGCACCTATGCGCTGCCCGAGGCGCAGCTCGACCGGTTCCTCATCAAGACCTCGCTCGGGCATCCCGACCACGCGACCGCGGTCGAGTTGCTCATGGACTCCGGCAACCGGGCGCGTGCGTCGAAGATCACCCCGATCATCGACGGGGCGGCGGTCGCGTCGATGGCCGCCCTCACGAGCGAGGTGCACGCCGACGAGGCCGTCATGGACTACGTCGCCCGCCTCGTCACGGCCACGCGCGACGACAAGGACGTCGCGCTCGGCGTGAGCATGCGCGGCGCCCTCGCCCTCGCCCGCTCGATCCGGACGTGGGCGATCTCCGACGGTCGCACCTACGTCGTGCCCGACGACGTCGCCGATCTCGCCGTCCCCGTACTCGCCCACCGCATCCTCGTCGACCCCGAGGCGGAGTTCGCGGGCGTCACGGCCGTGCAGATCGTCGAGCGCGCCCTCGCGACCGTTCATCCGCCCGCGAGCCGGGCGGCCTGATCCGCGTGTCGACGCTCCGGACCCTGCTCGGCCTCGCCCGACTCGCCCTCGCGCGGGTCGGCGCCGGCTTACGTCCGGTCGTCGGCGTCGTGAGCCCGCTCGGGTGGATCGTCGCGCTCCTCGCCCTCGCGTCGGGTCTCGCCGGGGCGCTCCTCGGCTGGCCCGAGTTCAGCTACCTCGCGCTCACCCTCGCGGCCGGGCTGCTCGTCGCGTTCGCGTTCCTGGTCGGCCGCGCGCGGTTCCGGGTCGAGGTCGGGCTGACGCCGCGCCGCGTGGTCGCCGGCCAGCGTGCCTTCGGCCGGCTGCTGCTCGTCAACACGGGGTCGCGCCGCTCGACGCCGACGCGGCTCGAGCTGCCGGTCGGCCGCGGCCTCGCCGAGTTCGGCATCCCGGCCGTCGACGCCGGCGCGGAGCACGAGGAGCTCTTCGCGGTGCCGACCGCGCGGCGCTCGGTCATCGTCGCCGGTCCCGCGGCATCGGTGCGCGGCGACGCCCTCGGGCTCGTGCGCCGCGTCGTGCGCTGGTCCGACCCGGTCGAGCTCTTCGTACATCCCGCGACGATCCGCCTGCGGCCGTCGGCGGCGGGGCTCGTGCGCGACCTCGAGGGTGAGGTCACGACGGCGCTCACCGACAGCGACCTCGCGTTCCACGCGCTGCGACCCTACGAGCCGGGTGACGACCGCCGCAACGTGCACTGGCGTACGACGGCGCGCATCGGCCGGCTCATGGTGCGGCAGTTCACCGAGACCCGGCGCTCGCAACTCGTGCTGCTGCACGCGTCGGACGAGTCGGGCTACGCGTCCGAGGAGGAGTTCGAGCTCGGCGTCTCGGTGCTCGCCTCGATCGCCCAGCAGGTGCTGCGCGACGGCACGCGCGTGCGACTCGCGAGCGGCATCGGGGAACTGCGCACGGCGACCGTCGTGACGATGCTCGACGACTCGTCGCGCATCGAGCCGACCGCGACGGGGGCGTCGCTGCGCGAGTTCGCCCGCGAGGCGACCCGCCGGATGCCGCCGCCCTCGGTGCTGCTCGTCGTCGTCGGGTCGCTCACGCCGCTCGCCGAGCTGCGCGCCGTCGACGCGTTGTTCGGCGCCGACACCCGCACGATCGGACTGCGGATGGAGGCCGGCGGCGGCCCCCGTCTGTCGATCGCGGGCGGCCTCGCGGTCGCGACGGTGGGCGGCCTCCCCGACCTGCCCAAGCTGCTCGGGAAGCTCTCGTGACGCCGCGCGCGTGGGTCGACGTCGCCGTGCACGCGGCGCTCGCCCTCGTCGGGATCGTGGGCCTCGCGACGAGCTTCGACGACCTGGGCTGGCTGCTCGCGGGCGTCGGGGGACTCCTGGTGGGCTCCGCCGCGGCCCTCGCCGCACGCGCGCTCAAGCTCGGCCCGTTCCCGACCGTCGGCCTCGCGGTCGCTGCGTACGCGCTCCTCGGCAGCGCCTTCGCGGTGCCGTCGCAGGCGCTCCTCGGGTTCCTGCCGTCGGGCACGAGCCTCACGAGCCTCGTCGTCGGTGCCGTCTGGGGGTGGGCCGACATCCTGACCCTGAGCGCCCCCCTCGACCTGCCCGACTACGTGACGGTCGTGCCGTTCGTGTCGGCGTGGCTCGTCGGCCTGGTCGGCACGACGCTCGCCGCCCGCTGGCTGCCCGCGCGCCCGCGCACCTCGTGGCGGGCGGCGCTGCTGCTCGTCGGCCCGATCGCGCTCTACCTGCTGTCGGTGCTGCTCGGCACGCGCGAGCCGTTCGCCCCGGGGGTGCGCGGCATCCTGTTCGCGGCGGTCGCGCTCGTCTGGCTCGGGTGGCGGCGCGGGCGGGCCGACAGGGTCGCCGTCCAGGCGCGGGGCGGCGGGATGCTGCGGCGTCGCCTCGGCGGAACGGCGGTGCCCGTCGGCGCGGCGGTCGCGCTCGGCGCGGTCGCGGGGACCGCCGTGGCCGCACCGCCCGACCGTTTCGTGCTGCGGGAGCGCATCGAACCGCCGTATGAACCGCTCGAGTTCGCGAGTCCGCTCGCCGGGTTCCGCGAGTACTCGAAGCTGCTCGACGACGAGACGCTCTTCACGGTGTCGGGGCTCGAACCCGGCCAGCGCATCCGGCTCGCCACGATGGACGCCTACGACGGGCACGTCTGGTCGGTCGCCGGTGCCCGCGTCTCGACGAGCGGGTCGGGATCGTTCGCCCTCGTCGGCCCCGAGCTGCCCGAACCGCCGCTCGTCACGTCGGCGGGCGAGCAGTCGGTCGCGTTCGAGATCGCCGCCTACGACGACGTGTGGCTGCCCGGGATCGGCTACGCCGAGGAGTTCGAGTTGCCCGGCACGTCGCGCGAGGAGTTGCAGGGTCTGCGCTACAACGCCGCGACGGGAAGCGCCGTACTGCTGGGCGGCCTGCGCGAGGGGGATGTCGTGCGCTCGACGTCGGTCGTGCAGCTCACCGACCTCGACGACGACGCACTCTCCGAGGTGCCCGTCGCGCGCCTCGAGCTCGCCCCGGTGACGGTGATCCCCGACATCCTCGCCGCGAAGGCGCTCGAGTTCGCGGGGGATGCCCCCTCCCCGATCGAACGTCTGCGCGCGATCGAGCTCACGCTCCAGTCGACCGGGTACTTCTCGCGGGGCACCGCGTCGGACAGCACACCGTCGGTCGCGGGTCACGGCGCCGACCGGCTGAGCGAGCTGTTCACGCGTGACGCGATGGTGGGCGACGAGGAGCAGTACGCGTCGGCGTTCGCGCTCATGGCCCGCAGCATGGACTACCCGGCGCGGGTCGTGCTGGGCTTCGCCCCCGAGGTGCGCGGCGACGGCCCCGTCGACGTCACCGGTCACGACGTCACCGCGTGGGTCGAGGTCGCCTTCGAGGGCGTCGGCTGGGTGCCGTTCTCGCCGACGCCCGACCAGACCGACGTGCCGCAGGACCAGGATCCGAAGCCGAAGACGGAACCCCAGCCCCAGGTGCGGCAGCCCCCGCGGGCGTCGAGCGAGAAGGACGACCTCGTGACGGCCGTCGACATCGCCGACGACGACCCGAGCGACGACGTCCTCGGGTTGCCGGCGTGGGTCGTCGCGCTCGCGCTCGCGGTGCTGATCCCGTCGGCGTTGCTCTTCGGCCCGATGCTGGCGCTCGCGGCGCTCAAGGCGTCCCGAGCCCGGCGTCGTCGGCTCGCGCCCGTGCCACATCTCGCGGTACAGGGCGCGTGGGAGGAGCTCGTCGACCGCTACTCCGAGCTCGGGCTCGCCGTGCCCGAGCTCGCGACCCGGCGGCGCACGGCGTCGGTGCTCGCAGCGCAGGTGCCGGTCTCGGGACTCGAGGCCGCCGCCGTCCGGGCGGACGAGGCGGTCTTCGGCGACCGGGTCGTGCATGACGCCCTCGTCGAGGCCGCGTGGGCCGAGACCGACGAGCTCGTGCGTGAGGCCGAGCAGCACGTCGGCTCGCGCGCTCGGCTGCTGAGCCGCTACCGGCTGAGCGCGGCGCGGGCGTGGCTGGCTCGGGCCGCCGCGCGCGTCGAGGCGGCCCGGCCGCGGGTCCACCCCGGACTCCGCTAGGAAGGATGCGATGGACACCCGATTCGTGCCCGACGCGCCCGGCGCGTGGCTCGTCTACGACCTCGGCACGCTCGTGCTCGCGCTTCCGCCGGAGTTCCGCGCGGCCGCCGACGCGGTCGCGGCGTCGCCCCGGTCGGGTGTCGCCGAGGTGATCGGCGCGCTGCGACTCTCCGGGGTCGCCGACGGTGCCTCGTTCGCCCTGCTCGACGCGACGGGCGAGGGCGTGCACGTCGCGCTGCGCGGCCCGGCGACGGTCGCGATCGGAACGGACACCCTCACCGGCCTCGGTGCGGAGCCCTGGTTCGAGCGGCGGCTGACCGACGTCGCGGTCGTACGTCTCACGGTGCCGGGCGGTGAGTGGACGTTCGCGCGGAACGGCGTTCCCGCCCTCCGACCGCACCCCGTCGCGACCGAGGACGACACCGTGGTCGCCGTGCCCGGACCACCGCCGCTCCTCGACGCGCGGCAGGAGATCACCGAGGTGCCGCGGACCGAGGAGCCCGCGACGGCTGCGGAAGACAGCACCGTGGTCGTCGACGAGATCGCTCAGCTGAGGGCGAAGCGCTCCGCGGGAATCGCGCCGCCCATCCTGTCGTCGACGGGGGCCGCAACTCCGGAACAGTTGCCCGCGCCGTCGCCGGAACCGGAACCGGAACCGCGTCCGCGGCTGAGCCTCGAGCTGCCCGACGGCGTGCGCCAGCCGATCGACTACTCCGTGCTCGTCGGACGCGCGCCAGGCCTGCCCGACGGCATCCCGACGCGCGTGCTGCGCTTCGCCGACGGCGACATCTCGCGCAACCACGCCCGCATCGCGGTCGAAGGCGGCACCGTCGTCGTCACCGACCTCGGTTCGCGCAACGGCACCGTCGTGCGCATCCCGGGGCGTGCCGCGCAGAAGCTGCGGGGGCACGAACCCACCCCGGTGCTGCCCGGCACCGTGATCGACTTCGGGGGCGGCATCGAGCTCACGGTGCGCGAGGACTGACCGTGGCCGCCCCGACCGTCACCCCGCCCGCCGCCGTGCCGGCGCCGCTCATCGTCGAGTTCGCCGGCGAGCGGGTCGAGGTGCCGCCCGCGACGGTGTTCGCGATCGGCCGCGACGGCGACCTCGTCATCGACGACAACCGCTACCTGCACCGCCGGTTCCTCGAGCTCTCCGCCGAGAACGGGATGTGGTGGCTGAGCAACGTCGGCTCGCGCATCGCCGCGACGGTCACCGACGGCACCGGTCGCGTGCACGCCCGGCTCGCCCCCGGCGCGCGGCTCCCCGTCGTCTTCGACCGGCTGCACGTGCTGTTCGGCGCGGGTTCGACGAGCTACGACCTCACGCTGCACGCGTCGGGCGGCTTCTCGGTCGACCCGGGGCCGCGCGCCGACGTCGGCGGCGACGAGACGATCGGCGCGGTGCCGCTCAGCCCCTCGCAACGCCTGCTCGTCGTCGCACTCGCCGAGAACGTGCTGCGGCAGACCGAGAGCGGCCGCGGCGAGATCCCGAGCTCGGCGGATGCCGCGGCGCGACTCGGCTGGACGCTCACGGCCTTCACACGGAAGCTCGACACGGTCTGCGGAAAGCTCGAACGCGAGGGCGTCGCCGGGCTGCGCGGCGGGCGCGGCAAACTCGCGACGAATCGACGCCTGCGGCTCGTCGAGCACGCCGTCGCGACGCGGCTCGTCACGCGCGACGATCTGGCACTGCTCGACGAGTCGGAGCGGCGCGCGATCTGACCCCGCGCTTCCGGAGGACGCTAGATCCTCGTGACCTCGAAGGCCTCGACGGTGTCGGCGGTCGCGAAGGTCATGGTCACGCGCCCCTGCACGGCGGCGAGGCGCAGGGTCGCCTCCCCGTCGTTCAGCATCGCGACGCGGTCGGCGGCCCACGCGATCGCGGGGGCGAGCTCGACCGCGGATGCGGACTCCTCGCGGAGGTCGTCGAGCACCACGATCTCGACGCCTCGGTTCCGCGCGCGGCGGAGAGCGTCGGGCAACGGTGCCCGAGCGAGCGCTCGCCCGCGGATCTGGTCGCGGAGCTCGGCTTCCAGCAGTCCGTGGGTGACGCGCGACGCCGCGGTCGTGCGCCCCGCGGCGATCTCCGCCAGGGCGGGACCGACATCCCGCCGTACCCGTTCGAGGTGGCGGCGTCGCTCGTCGGTCGCGGTCTCCTGTGCGGCCTCCGAGGCGAGCCGTCGGGCCTCGATGTCGCGGTACTCGGCGACCTGTCGCGCGGTGCGTCGCAGCAGGAGGGCGAAGAAGGCGACCGCGCAGTAGGAGAAGACCTGCGCGTAGGTGAGGTCGAAGCCGCGGCGCCAGTCGCCCGTCGTCGTGATCGTCCAGTGGATCGTGATCCCGACGACGACGGCCATGCCGAACGCACCCCACCCGACCCGCCCGCGCAGCGCGACCATGAAGAGCAGGAACGTGCTCGCGCCGAAGATCCACCCGCCCCAACCGGGCCAGCCGCTCGTCGGAAGCCGCCAGACGATCACAGCCGTTCCGACCGCGACGACCGCGACGACACCGAGGGCGAGCGGCAACGGCAGCGGATACGGGCCGGGCACGACGAGCGCGCCGGCCGCGGCGAGCACGAGGCCGAGCACGAGCCAGCCTTGGGGCGAGCGCATCGGCTCGCCTCCCGACAAGCCCGCGAGGGTCGTGAACGTCACCGCGAAGAGCGCCGAGATCGCCCAGGCCCCGGGGCCGGTGAGCCCGAGCAGCGGTCCGACGTCGGGCGCGAGAGCATCCCGTGCGTCGTGTGCGGGCACTCGCGGCGCGACGGTCACGCGGCCCTCCGCCAGGTGAGCGAGACGCGCGTGCCGACCCCGGGCCGGGAGACCACCGCCGCCGCGCCGCCCGGCACGGTGCGCATCCGCTCGAGGATGCTCACCGTGAGCCCGAGTCGTCCGGGCGGCAGCTGCGCGGGGTCGAAACCCGCCCCGTCGTCGAGCACGGTCACCTCGACGACCTCCTCGGTGATCCGTGCGTGCACCGCCCGCGACGCGGTCCCTGCGTGTTGGATGCTGTTGCGCACCGCCTCGGCCGTCGCCTCGAGCAGGGCGCGGCCGGCCTCCGCGGGGATTCCGTCGTCGTCGCTCGGGCGCTGCTCGTGACTGAAGCGGGCACCGGGTGCGAGGTCGGTGGTGAGGGCCTGCAGGCGCCAGACCCAGGTCGTGTCGTCGAGCGGCACCTCGTCGTCGGGCACGGCGTCGAGCTCCTCGAGGGCGGAGCGGGCCTGCGCCGCGGCCCGCTCCGAGCCCCGCGAGGAGGCCAGCAGGGCGACGAGCACGTTGTCGTGCAAGAGCGCCTCGACGCGCGTGCGCTCCCGCCGCCGGGCCGCGGAGGCCGCGGCGATCCGCGTCTCGGCGGCGGCGGCGTCGGCGGCCGCGTCGAGGCGGACACCCGCGCGACGAGTCGTGAGGGCGAGCGCGACGAACACCACGTTGAACATCAGCGTGTACAGCGCGTCCTGGACGGCGAGCTCGACGTTCGGCGAAGGCAGGGCGAGGTAGCGGTCGAGGCCGAGCAGCACGATGGTCGCACCGAGATAGCCGAACGCGGGACCGGCCCGCCACGCGACCGCCGCGGCCGTGGTGCCGGTGGCCGTCGCGGCGAGCGGCCAGGGGGTGCCGTAGTGCCCGCCGAGCGATCCTCCGGGCAGCGCCGGCACGAGCAGTGCGAGCCCGAGGAGCTGCGCGATCGCGGCACTCGCGGCGAGCCCCCGCAGCACGCGGGGTGGCACCCACGGCGAGAGCATCGCCGCCACGAGCGGCGGGACGAACATCCCGACCGCGACGGCCCACGTCCACACCGGGTGGGCGACGCCGTACTGCACGAGGAACAAGGGCAGCGCCACGATCGACAGCAGCACGGCGGCGACCCCGAGCGCGAGCGCCATCGTGCGGGTGACCCCGTCGACGGCTGCCCCGCGCCCGGCCTCGGCCATCAGGGGCCCGAGTCCGGCAGCGGCAGGAAGCCGTCCTCCACCGCGCGCTTGTAGAGATCGACTTTCGTGTCGGCGGTGCGTCCGATGCGCGCGTACTTGGCGCGGATGCGGCGGATGTAGTCCTCGACCGTTCCGGCCGCGACCTTGGTCGAGATCGCGACGGACTGCACCTTGAGTCCGGCGGCGAAGAGTCGTAGCACCTCCTGCTCTTTGACGCTCAGGCCGGCGGCATCCAGATCGGGATCGGACTCGACCGCGGCCGCCCACTCGGTCGACATGACCGGCCGGCCTTGTGCGACGAGTCGGAGGGCGTCGACGAGCACCGCGAGCGGAGCCGACTTGCGCACGATGCCGAGGATCGGCGCCGACGCGGCGAGGCGGAGCTGGTGGGGGTTCTCCCCGGAGGTGTAGGCGAGCACTGCGGCACCGCGCTCGACGAGACGATCGGCGTTGCCGATCGGCGACGAGCCGTCCGCCAGCCGCAGGTCGAGCACGACGAGACCGGCATCCGGGTGCTCCGCGAGCGCCGCATCGACGGTCGGCACGACGCCGACGAACTCGAGTCCGGGCACCTCGGCGACCGCCTCGCGGAGGGCGAGGGCGATGATCTCGTGGTCGTCGACGAGGACGACGCGGTTCGGGTCCATACCGTTCCCTGGGGGGTGGACGACGGTGCGCGAGCGGGTTTTCTTCACGGTAGCGGGTCGGCGGGGCATCGCGCTCAGATGCGGACGAGCGTTCTGTCCCCCAAACGGGTGCCAACGGAAACCGGGGCTTGGGGACACGTCCACCTCTGCCCAGGATGGGGACCGGAAGGGGACTCGAGTGTTGCACGCGCTGAGGATCGAGTACTGCGGCGAGTGGTTCGACGCGCGCGCGGGCGAGCCCTTCACGGTCGGGCGCGAGGGCGACCTCGTCATCGACGACAATCCCGACCTCGAGAGCACGCTGCTCGTGCTGACGGCGGTCGGTGGCACCTGGTGGATCGAAAGCTCGGCGTCGATTCGCGGAGTGCAGGTGAGCGACCCGGGCGGTCGCGTCTCCGCCGAGCTCCTGCCGGGCGACCGGGTACCCCTCGTCTTCGGACCCACGCAGGTGGTCTTCGCGGCCGGCCGCACCACCTACGAGTTCACGGTGCACGGAGAACTTCCCTATACCGCCACCGCGACCTCGGCCGAACTGCGTCCCGACCGCGTCGAACTCCCGCGGCTGACCCACAACCAGAAGCTGCTGCTCGTCGTGCTCTGCGAGCGCTCGCTGCGCCAGCCGGGCGCGGTCGCCGACTTCCCGACGTCCGCCGAAGCCGCCGCCCGTCTCGGCTGGAGCCTCATCGCGTTCAACCGCAAACTCGACAACGTCTGCGACCGGCTCGACCGGGCCGGCGTCGCGGGGCTGCGCGGCGGACGGGGGTCGCTCGCCACCCGACGACGGGCCCGGCTCATCGAGTACGCGATCGAGTCGCGTCTCGTGACCGTCGAGGACCTCGCGCTCCTGCCCTCGGCCTGAAGTACTCCACCGAGCGGTGCTACCCTCGGAGCATGCTCGCGCGGCTCCTTCTCCTTCCTCGCCGCGACGAGGCCTAGCCCCGGCCCCCTCGTCGCGGAGTGCCGTTGTGGCCGATCTCACTCGAGACCCTGAAGGAACCACGCACCCGTGAGCACCCAAGACCCCGCGGCCCCCGCGAAGACCCTCGCTGAGAAGGTCTGGCAGCAACACCTCGTCAAGCAGGGCGAGAACGGCGAGCCCGACCTCATCTACATCGACCTCCACCTCGTGCACGAGGTGACGAGCCCGCAGGCCTTCGACGGTCTCCGGCTGGCCGGTCGACGGCTCCGCCGCCCCGACCTGACGATCGCGACGGAAGACCACAACACCCCGACGCTCGAGATCGACAAGCCGATCGCCGACCTCACGAGTCGCACGCAGATCGAGGCGCTGCGCAAGAACTGCGCCGAGTTCGGCGTGCGGCTCCATCCGCTCGGCGACATCGAGCAGGGCATCGTGCATGTCGTCGGACCGCAGCTCGGGCTCACCCAGCCCGGCATCACCGTCGTCTGCGGCGACTCGCACACCTCGACCCACGGAGCCTTCGGCGCGATGGCGTTCGGCATCGGCACGAGCGAGGTCGAGCACGTCATGGCGACGCAGACGCTGCCGCTCACCCCGTTCAAGACGATGGCGATCACGGTCGAGGGCACGCTCCGCCCCGGGGTCACGGCGAAGGACATCATCCTCGCCGTCATCGCGAAGATCGGCGCCAACGGCGGCCAGGGCTACGTGCTCGAGTACCGCGGCTCCGCGATCCGCGCGCTGTCGATGGATGGCCGCATGACGATCTGCAACATGTCGATCGAGGCGGGCGCGCGGGCGGGCATGGTCGCCCCCGACCAGACGACGTACGACTACCTCAAGGGTCGCGCGCACGCCCCGCAGGGCGCGGACTGGGATGCGGCGGTCGCCTATTGGGAGACTCTGCGCACCGACGACGACGCGGTGTTCGACGCCGAGGTCTTCCTCGACGCGAACGAGCTGGAGCCGTTCGTCACGTGGGGCACCAACCCGGGTCAGGGCGTCTCGCTGAACGACACCGTGCCCGACCCGGCATCCATCTCCGACCCCAACGAGAAGGCCGCCGCCGAGCGGGCGCTCGAGTACATGGACCTCGCGGCGGGCACGCCGATGAAGGACATCAGGGTCGACGCCGTCTTCATGGGGTCGTGCACCAACAGCCGACTGGATGACCTGCGCACCTTCGCGTCGATCATCAAGGGCAAGAAGAAGGCCGACCACGTGCGCGTCATGGTCGTGCCGGGCTCGGCGCGCGTGCGGCTCGAGGCCGAAGCCGAGGGGATCGACAAGATCGTCGAGGAGTTCGGCGGTGAGTGGCGCTTCGCGGGCTGCTCGATGTGCCTCGGCATGAACCCCGACCAGCTCGCGCCGGGGGAGCGCTGCGCGTCGACGAGCAACCGCAACTTCGAGGGACGCCAGGGCAAGGGCGGGCGCACGCACCTCGTGTCGCCCGTCGTTGCGGCTGCCACCGCCATCCGCGGCACGCTCTCGGCACCGTCGGATCTCGGGGATCGAGTAGCCGACGAAGTCGGCGTATCGAGATCGGTGGAGGTCTGACCGTGGAGAAGTTCGAGACCGTCACCGGCACCGCCATCCCGCTGCCGCGCAGCGCCGTCGACACCGACCAGATCATTCCCGCGGTGTTCCTCAAGCGCATCGTGAAGACCGGCTACGACGACGCCCTCTTCCACGAGTGGCGCAAAGACGAGACGTTCGTGCTCAACCAGCCGTGGGCGGCCGGGGCGACCGTGCTCCTCGCCGGCCCCGACTTCGGCACCGGCTCCTCGCGCGAGCACGCGGTCTGGGCCCTCCGCGACTACGGCTTCAAGGCGGTCATCGCGCCGCGCTTCGGCGACATCTTCCGCGGCAACTCCGGCAAGCAGGGACTGCTCGCCGCGACGGTCACGGAGCCCGAGATCGAGGCGTTCTGGGCGGCCATCGAGGCGCAGCCGGGCGTCGCCGCGACGGTCGACCTCCTAGCACGAACGGTGACCGTCGGCGACCTCCAGGCGTCATTCCAGGTGGACGATTACACTCGCTGGAGATTGCTGGAAGGGCTCGACGACATCGGGCTCACGCTGCGCGACGAAGCGCGGATCACCGAGTTCGAAGCCGGGCGCGAGCCTTGGAGGCCGACGACTCTCCCCGTCCGCTGAACCGGAAGTCGCAGAAACAATGGGAACCCTCGTGAACGATGCCTCGGAGCTCGACGGGCTCGCGAAGGACGCGGCGAAGGCCGGGGAGCGCGTGGGCCTCAAGGCCGACTCGATCGTCATCCGCGGCGGGAAGCCGCTCCACGGCCGCGTCGACGTGCGCGGAGCGAAGAACCTCGTCACCAAGGCGATGGTGGCCTCGCTCCTGGGTCGCACGCCGAGTGTGCTGAGCGACATCCCGCAGATCTCCGAGATCCAGGTCGTCACCAACATGCTCCAGGCGTACGGGGTGGCGGTGACGAGCCCCGAAGACGGCGTGCTCGTGATGGACCCGTCCAACGTCGAGCGCGCCAAGTTCGCGGAGATCGACGCGCTCGCGGGCTCGAGCCGCATCCCGATCCTGTTCTGCGGGCCGCTGCTGCACGCCCTCGGCGAGGCGCTCATCCCCGACCTCGGCGGCTGCCGCATCGGCGACCGCCCGATCGACTTCCACCTCGACGCCCTCCGCGCCTTCGGGGCGATCGTCGACAAGTCCTACGAGGGCATCCGGATCACCGCTCCCCAGGGTCTCCACGGCGCGAACATCGAGCTGCCCTACCCGAGCGTGGGAGCCACCGAGCAGGTGCTGCTGACGGCCGTGCGCGCGAAGGGCGTGACGGAGCTGAAGAACGCCGCGATCGAGCCCGAGATCATGGACCTCATCGCGATCCTTCAGAAGATGGGCGCCATCATCTGGATGGAACCCAACCGCACGATCTTCATCGAGGGCGTCGACCAGCTCACCGGCTACGCCCACCGCGCGATCTTCGACCGCAACGAGGCCGCATCGTGGGCCTCGGCCGCGCTCGCGACCCAGGGTGACATCTTCGTCGCCGGTGCGCGCCAGCAGGAGCTCATGACGTTCCTCAACGTCTTCCGCAAGGTGGGCGGCGCGTTCGACGTGCAGGAGGACGGCATCCGGTTCTATCACCCGGGTGGGCCGCTCACACCGGTGCAGGTCGAGACCGACGTGCACCCCGGCTTCATGACCGACTGGCAGCAGCCGCTCATCGTCGCGCTCACGCAGGCCGAGGGTGTCTCGGTCGTGCACGAGACCGTGTACGAGAACCGCCTCGGCTTCACCGACGCGCTCGTCGAGATGGGCGCCGACATCGTCGTGCACAGTGACGGGCTCGAGTCGGTGACCCGGCGCGTGCCGCGACGCAAGCTCGAGCAGGCCGCCGTCATCACGGGTCCGACGAAGCTGCATGCGGCGGATGTGCGCGTCCCCGATCTGCGCGGCGGGTTCAGCTACCTCATCGCGGCCCTCGCGGCCGAGGGCACGTCGACCGTCAGCAACCTCGGGCTCATCAGCCGCGGCTACGAGCGTTTCGTGCAGAAGCTCGAGAGCCTCGGGGCCGACTTCGACCTCGTCTAGCCTCCGTTGCGGGCCCGGCGGGCCCCACTAGTCTCGGGTGCATGGCGCGACGCAGGCCCGAGAAGATCCTCCGCTGGCGGGTCGTGGCGGGCATCGCGATCCCGATCTTCGAGTTCGTCGCGCGGTACCGGATGCGCGGGCTCGACCACATCCCGAAGCGCGGCGCGTTCGTCATCGCGCCCAACCACGTCACCAACTTCGACCCGCTGACGACGGCCTACCTCGTCTGGCGAGGGGGTCGCGTGCCGCGGTTCCTCGCGAAGGCGAGCCTGTTCAAGGTGCCGGCCCTCGGCTGGCTGTTGCGCTTCACGGGCCAGATCCCGGTCGAGCGCGACGGCTCGGGACCCGACCCGCTCAAGGCGGCGACGCGGCTCATCGACGAGGAGCTCGCCGTCATCGTCTACCCCGAGGGCACGTTGACCCGCGACCCCGACGAGTGGCCGATGCGCGGCAAGTCGGGCGCCGTGCGGCTCGCCCTGCAGCACGACATCCCGCTCGTGCCGATGGCGCACTGGGGCGTGCAGCGCATCCTGCCCCGCTACGGCGGGCGACTCTCGCTGTTCCCCCGCAAGAGCGTCGAGATGCTCGTCGGAGCGCCGATCGACCTCACGCCGTGGGCCGGTCGGGCGAGCGACCCGAAGGCCCTCGTCGAGGCGACGACGGTGCTCATGGACGAGATCGCCCGTCTGGTCGGTGAGCTGCGCGGCGAGACACCGCCCGCCGAACGCTGGAACCCCGTCGCCCACGGTCAGACCGAATGGGGCAGGTTCACCCCGCCGACGCGGTGACGCGTGCCCTCCGCACGCGACCGGGCGTCTCGCCTGTGACGCGCGCGTAGGCGCGACTGAAGGCCGCCTCCGAGCCGTACCCGAACATCCCGGCGACGTTCGCGACGGTGTCGCCGGCGAGCAGCCGCCGCCGTGCCGCGCGCATGCGCCACTCGGTCACGTACTGCATGGCCGGGATGCCGACGGCGCTCGTGAAGCGGGCGGCGAACGCGGAGCGCGACATCCGGGCGCCCGAGGCGAGGTCGTCGAGTGTCCATGCCCGCCCGGGTTCGCGGTGCACGGCGGCGAGCACCGGTCCGAGTGCGGGGTCGCGGAACGCGGTGAGCCAGCCGACGCCGCCGTCGGGCTCCGCCGCGAGCCAGGCACGCACGGCCTCGACGACGAGCACGTCGGCGAGGCGGGTGGCGACGGCCTCGCCGCCGGGGCGCGGGTCGACCATCTCGTCGACGATGAGCGTCACGAGGGCGCGGAGGTTCGGATGCTCGGTCGTCGAGAGCACGATGACGTGCGGCAGGACGGCGAGCACCTCCTGCGCCTCCGCGGAGTCGAACGCGACGATGCCGCACAGCACCGCGACGGGGGCGGGGGCCTCGGGCGTCGCCTCGGGTCCGATCCGGAGCACCGAGAAGTGGTCGCCGAGGTAGGTCTGCGGCAGCTCGTCCGCGCGGCCCAGGGTCGGCATGCCCGGGCGGGAGCTCAGCACGTGACCGAGGCCACGGGGCACGATCGCGACGTGGCCCGGCTCGAGCAGCACGGGGTCGGCGTCGTCGAACTCGAGCCACACGCTCCCGCGCGCGGCGATGTGGAAGCCGAGCGCGTCGGGCAGGGTCGGCATCCGCACCGCGACGGGGACGGTCGACTCGGTCCAGGAGTAGAAGGCGCCGCGCATCCGCACGTCGTAGAGGGCGTCGGTGAGCGGGTCGCGCGGGCGCCACGGGGCGGTCAGGGCGAAGGTGTCCGTCACCGCACCTCCTAGGACGATCGATCAATCAATGCAGACGTTTGACGATAGAACGTCCCGCCCTGGGAAGGGAAGCTCGGGGCATGAGAATCCTGGTGATCGGCGCCTCCGGTGGATCCGGCCGCGCCGTCTGCGACGAACTGCTCGACCGCGGTCACACCGTGACCGCCTTCGCCCGCCGTGCGGGCGAGCTCCCCGACCGGCCCGGGCTCGCCCGCGTGCCGGGTGACGCGACGAACCCCGACGACCTCGACCGCGTGCTGCCCGGGCACGACGCGGTGGTCGTCATCCTCGGCATCTCCGAGCCGATGATGCGCGTCCGACTCCGCGGCGCGAGCGGCACCTACGACGACATCCGCTCGCGGGGTACGCACGCGATCGTCGCGGCCGCCCGCCGTGCCGGCATCGAGCGGATCGTCGTGCAGTCGTCCTACGGCGTCGGCGAGACGCGGCACCTGCTGCCGTTCGCCTCCAGAGTGCTGTTCGCCGTCATGATCAAGCCGCAGATCGCCGATACCGAGGTGCAAGAGCACATCGTGCGGGCGAGCGGCCTCGACTGGACGCTCGTGCAGCCCGTCTACCTCACCGACGGGGAACGCGCGGAGCCCTACCTCTCGATCGACGGCTCGACGCGGCACTCGAAGGTCTCCCGGGCGACGCTCGCCCGCGTGAGCGCCGACCTCGCCACGACGCGCGACCACGTCGGCGCGACGGTGAGCGTCTCGGGCTGAGACTCGGCGCCCGGTGGTCGGGCAGCGACTACTCGACCACCGGGTCGGGGGCCTCGAGCAGGTCCCGCGTGAGGAACGCCGACCCGGCGACCGCCGCGGGCATCGCGATCACCGCGCCGAGCGGAACGAGGTAGCACAGCTGCACGGCGACGCCGAAGCCGAACGCGCGGGCCCGGCGGCCCCGTCGCACGCGGGACCGGGCTCCGCCGTCGAGCCCGCGGCGGGCGAGCGGCGCGAAGGTCAGTTCGCGTGAGAGCCCCCACGCGGTGAGCACGAAGCCGATCACGGCGGCGAGCGCCGCCCCGACGGCGGGGATGAGGCCGAGCAGGAGCACGACGAGGCTCGCGCCGATCGACTGCAGGACGAGCACGAGGGTCGCGCCCGCCGTCGCCCAGAAGCCTGCCGGAGTGCCGGCGGCGATCTCTCCGCGCGACTCGTCGGCCGCCGCCTGGATGCGGTCGTAGAACGGTGCGCCGACCAGCAGGGTCACCGCCGTGAACGTGCGGGCGGCGAGGAACAGGGTCGCGATCACGAGGGCGACGCCGAGCAGGATGCGCAGCAGGTCGCGCCAGCCGCCCCAGTCGGCGGCGAAGCCGGTGAGCGACGTCGTGATCGGATCGACGAAGACCCCGAGCACGACGATCACCGCGACGATCGTCGCCGCCACGATCGCGGCGGGGAGCAGCCCGAGCCACATGAGTCCCGGCCGCTCGCGCCAGAAGGCGAAACCACGGCCCAGCGTTCCGAACCCGGCGACGAACTCGCGGATCGGACTCGTGCGAGCAGCCATGGGCTCAGGCTACCCACCCGGCAATCCGCCCACCCCCGCCCGGTACTGCGAGAATGGCCCGGTGACGATGACCCAGCCCCTCGTCCTCCCCGACATCGGTCGCCGGGTCGCCGTCCTCGGCGCAGGATCGTGGGGCACGACGTTCGCCAAGATCCTCGCCGACGCCGGCAACAGCGTCGCCCTGTGGGCCCGTCGCCCGGAGCTCGCGCGCGAGATCATGCAGTCGCGACGCAACTCCGACTACCTGCCGGGCATCAACCTGCCCCGCACGCTCGGCTCGAGCACACGCCTCGACGAGGTGCTGCGCGACGCCGAGCACGTCTACCTCTCGGTGCCGTCGCAGTCGCTGCGCGAGAACCTGCGCATCGTGAAAGACCTCATCCCGCCGGATGCGATCGTCGTGTCGCTCATGAAGGGCGTCGAGCGCGGCACGCTCGCCCGCATGAGCGAAGTGATCCTCGCCGAACTCGAGATCGACCCGGCACGCGTCGCGGTCGTGAGCGGCCCGAACCTCGCCCTCGAGATCGCGAAAGAGCAGCCCACGGCGGCGGTCGTGTCGAGCGCGAGTCTCGCCACGGCATCCGATGTCGCGATGGCGGCGACCAACCGCTACTTCCGCTGCTTCGTGAACACGGATGTCATCGGCACCGAGTTCGGCGGAGTGCTCAAGAACCTCATCGCCGTCGCGATCGGCATCGTCGACGGCGTCGGCTACGGCGAGAACACGAAGGCGTCGATCATCACGCGCGGGCTCGTCGAGATGACCGACTTCGCCGTCGCCTACGGGGCGCTCGCCGAGACGATGTCGGGTCTCGCGGGCCTCGGCGACCTCATCGCGACGTGCGAGTCGTCGCTGTCGCGCAACAACACCGCCGGTCGGCTGCTCGGCCAGGGCTACGACTACGCCGAGGTGGTCAAGCAGATGAACCAGACGGCGGAGGGGCTCGCCTCGGTCGCACCGGTGCTCGAGCTCGCCGCGGCGAAAGGTGTCGAGATGCCGATCGTCATGCAGGTCGCCGAGGTGCTCGCCGGCACGCTCCCGCCGCGCGACCTCGCGCCGCATCTGACCACCGACACCGTCGAGCCCCAGGGGGAGTGACCCGCGGGCTCCCGCGGCGAGAACCCTCGGTACGCTGGGGGACGTGATCACCGTGCTGGCGGAAGGACGCGTCCTCGCCGAGAAGATCGGCGGGGTTCCCCCGAAGGTCGTCGCCCTCCACGGCTGGGGCCGATCCGGCCGTGACTTCGTCGACCTGCTCGACGGTCTCCACGCCGTCGCCCTGCACCTGCCGGGGTTCGGCATCGCCGAGACGCCCGCAGAGGTCTGGGGCACGCCGGAGTACGCCGACCACGTCATCACCGCGCTCGAGGAGACCGGACCGGTCGTGCTCGTCGGCCACTCCTTCGGCGGCCGCGTGGCGGTGCGCATCGCGGCACGACGGCCCGACCTCGTGCGCGGTCTCGTGCTCACGGGGGTGCCGCTCGTGCGCGCGACCCCCGCCCGCCGGCCCGCCCTCGGCTACCGCGTCGTGCGGTGGCTCGCGCGCCGCGGCCTCGTGTCGCAGGCCCGACTCGATCGGCAACGTGAGAAGCACGGCTCCGCCGACTATCGCGCCGCGTCCGGCGTGATGCGCGACGTGCTCGTGCGCGTCATCAACGAGGACTACCGCGACGACCTCGCGCGCGTGACCGCGCCCACGCGGCTGGTCTGGGGCGCGCGCGACGATCAGGCGCCCGCCGAGGGCGGCCGGATCGCGGTCGGCCTCGTGGCGGGGGCGACCTACCGCGAGGAGGCGGGCGGCCACCTGCTCGAGGGCCCCGTCGCCGTCGCCGTCCGCGACGAGCTCGACGCGCTGCTCTCCGAACTCGACGGCGTCGCACCGCGAGGGGGTCGGGGATGATCGCCCTCGTCGAGCCCCTCGCCCTCGCGATCACCGCCGTCGTCGCGGTCGTGGCCGGCGTGCCGACCGCGAGCCGGTGGCTGCGGGTGGCCCAGCGGGAGCACTACATCCCGAGCTGGACGACGCGCCTCGCGCGGCTCTGGTACGCGCGGCAGCCGGTCAACCTCGCGGTCGCGGCGGTCGCGGTCGCCCTCGCGGTCGTCGCGGCGTTCGCCCCGCAGCTGCACGCCCTCGCGTACGCGGGTGTCGTCGCGGCCGCCGTCGCCGCGTTCGTGCCGCTCGGCCTCCCGGTGCGCGGCACGAGTTCACCCCTCGCACCGACGCCGCGCCTCCGCCGCCTCCTCGGCGTCTGGATCGTGCTCATGCTGCTCGTCGCGGCGCTGCTCACCCTCGCCGTGGGTACCGGCGGCCCAGCGATCGCGCTCCTGCTGGCGCCCCTCGTCACCGACGCGGCGCTCGGGGTGATGCGTCCCGTCGAGAAGCGGCTGCAGCGGCGCTTCCTGGTGAGCGCGCGGGAACGCCTCGCCCGGGTGCGGCCCAAGATCGTCGCCATCACCGGGTCGTACGGCAAGACGTCGACGAAGAACTACGTCGCGCAGGTGCTCGACGGCTCGTTCTCGGTCATCGCGTCTCCGGCATCCTTCAACAACCTCATGGGACTCTCGCGGGCCGTCAACGACCGCGTCGTGCCGGGCACCGACGTGTTCGTGGCGGAGATGGGGGTCTACGGCGAGGGCGAGATCCGCGAACTGTCGCAGAGCTTCCCGCCGGACATCGCCGCGATCACGACGATCGGTGAGGCACACCTCGAGCGGATGGGCTCGCGGGCCGCGATCGCCCGGGCGAAGTCGGAGATCACCGAGCGCGCCGCGACGGTCGTGCTCCCGGTCGACGAGCCGGAACTCGTCGCGCTCGTCGAGCGCTGCCGCGCCGAGGGCAAGCGCGTCGTCACGGTGTCGGTGCGCGCGGAGGCGGACGCCGACGTGGTCGTGAGTGCCGCCACCGGTCGCGTGTCGGTGCGCGGTGCCGCGGGGGAGCGGCAGACCGCGACCCTCGAACTGCCGCCGGCCGGTCACGCCGTGAACGTGGCCGTCACGATCGGTATCGCCGTCGCGCTCGGGCTCTCGCTCGACACCGTCGCCCCGCGGCTCGCGGGCCTGCGGGGCGCTCAGCACCGTGCCGAGATCGTGCACGCCGACTCCGGTGCCGCCGTGATCGACGACACCTACAACGCCAACCCGGTCGGCGCCGCCACGGCCGTGGCCACCGCGGCGGAACTCGCCCGCACCCGCGGCGGAGAGCTCGTCGTCGTCAGCCCCGGAATGATCGAGCTCGGCCCGGTGCAGTCCGAGCGCAACCGCGCCTTCGCCGCCGCGATCGCCGCCGAGGGCGGGCACCTGCTCGTGCTCGGACGCACCAACCGCCGCGCCCTCCTCGAGGGTGCCTCGGGCGGCCGCCACGCGCCGCGCGCGCTCGCCGACCGTCCGACGGCGGTCGCGGCCGCGCTGGAGATCGCGGGCGAGCGAGGCGTTATCCTCTACGAGAACGACATCCCCGATCACTATCCCTGAGCCAGGGCGTCGGGAAGCAGGCCAGGGAGTGGTGAGTACAGCGATGAGTGGCGTCAGCACGGGCCGGTCGACGTGGGCGGTCGTCTTCGGCGGTCCGTCCCCCGAGCACGAGATCTCGATCCTCACGGGCCTCCAGGCAGAGCGCGTGCTCACCGGCGCGGGCGACGAGGTCGTCGCGCTGTACTGGGCGCCGTCGGGCGAGTGGTTCCAGGTGCCCGCTGGCAGCGAGGCGAAGGACTACCTCGACGGCGTGCCCACGGGAGCCAAGCCCGTCGACCTGATCCTGTCGGGCGACCCGGGCCTCTACCGCCGCAAGCGCCTCGGCACCGACAAGATCGTCGTCGATGCGGCCCTGCTCTGCCTGCACGGCGGTGTCGGCGAGGGCGGCGGCGCGGCCGCGGTGTTCGACCTCCTCGGCATCCCCGCGACCGGGTCGAGTCTGTTCGCCGGAGCCGTCGGCATGGACAAGCTCGCCTTCGGTGGGCTCATGGGCGTGTCGGGTGTCGCGACGCTCCCGCGCGAGGCGTTGTCGCCGACCGTCGAGCCGACCTTCCCCGGGCCGTACATCGTGAAGCCGCGGTTCGGCGGATCGTCGATCGGCATCGAGATCGCCGACGACATCGCGTCGGCCCGCGGCATCGGTGCGGCGAGCGCCCAGCTGCGCGCAGGTGCCGTCGTCGAGCCGTACCGCCCTGAGCTCGTCGACCTCAACATCTCGTTCCGCACCTTCCCCGAGCTGCTCACCACGGCGGTCGAGAAGCCGCTGCGCGGCGACACGAAGACGGGCCTCTACTCGTACGCTGAGAAGTACCTCGCCGGCGGCTCGGGCGCCCACGCCGGACTCACGAGCGCTCCGCGCGAGTTCCCCGCCGACCTTCCCGCCGCCGTCGCGGCCGAGGCCGACCGGATGGCGCGCCGGGTCGCCGAGGTCACCGGGCTCACCGGCGTGGTGCGCGTCGACCTGCTCCACGACACCGCGACCGGCGAACTCTTCGTCAACGAGGTGAACTCGATCCCCGGGGCGCTCTCGCTCTACCTGTGGGCGCCGACCGCGTCGGCCGCCGAGGTGCTGCGCGCCGCGCTCGTCGAGGCCCGCGACCGCCCGTTCCGGCTGCCGGTCGGCGGGTTCGGTGCGGGGGCGGCGCTCCGGGCGGCCGGGGGCATCGCGGCCAAGCTCGTCGGTCTCGACGGGCCGCGCGGCTGATGCCCGCCCCCACGGTCGCTCGGCGGGCGACGGCAGCTCGCGAGGAGACCCGTGGCAGTCTGCTCGCGAAAGCCCTTCGCGCTCTCCGCCGACACCTGGCCCGACCGGTCATCCGCTTCAACATCGTCGCCGCGGCGCTCTGCTTCGTCGTCTACTTCGTGCTCTACACCGCGATCGACCCGGTGCCGCCGATCGTCGACGTCATCCAGCAGGTGCTCCTCGTGCTCGCCTCGGTGCTGATCGGTCTGTCCTTCGCACCCGAGCTGAAGCAGGACCTGTGGCGGCTCAAGCCTTCGCATGTGCGTCGGCTCATCCCCGTCAAAGACCAGGTGCTCCTGGCGAAGGCCCTCATCGGGGCGGCGAGCAGCGACGACGACGGACGCGCCCCGGACTCCAGCTGGTCAGACCTCGTCTGGCGGCAGGCGCTGGCCCCCCTGTTGGACGCCTCCCGTCACCGGTGGCAGGTCGTCTACGACATGGACTACCGCATCGAGGTGCACAAGCCCGAGGATCGCGACTTCGACGGTGAGACGCTCCGCGTGGTGCCGTTCACCGCCGACAGCCGCTCGGAACGCATCCTGGCCCGCGACGATCCGCGCGACAACCCGCCGAGCGCCGTGGTATCGATCACCCGCACGCGGGACGCGCTCATGCGCGAGTTCGAGAATCCCGAGTGCATCCTCCGCGAGCTCGTGCCGCTGGACGGCCTCGACCCCGAGGCGTGGCGTCGCGCCGTGATCGCGACGTGTCAGCCACTGCTCGAGATCGACTCTCGCGACGTTTCGCTCGTCGCCGTCGAGCCCGACCCCGAGGATGCCCGCGAGCAGGACGTCGTCCGATTCAGGACCAGGGATGTCTTCGAGCGATCGACCGAGCGGAAGCTCGTGAGGGTGCGCATCGACGCCTTCCTCGACCCGGCCGAGTGCGACTTCCCGGTAGCCTTCTCGGGCTACTACTGCGCCGGTCACACACAGGTCGAGTTCAAGTTGCGCGACCACCCGGGCGTCACCCTCAATGCCAGCCACTTCTTCGGCAGGGGGCTCCACCAGGAAGGCCATCCGGAACTCAGTCGACGCACGACGGGGAGCACCCAGGAGGTGCATTTCTCGACAGGCCGTGACGCGGTCCTCTGGCCCGGCAGCGGCATCCTTTTCCACTGGCAACGTCAGAGCGGCGGGGGCGCGGCGTGATCAGGCTCGACCCCATCCCCGCGGGGATGCGGGTTCCGCCGGCGCCGCCGCTCACGCTGCCCCCGTCGCTCGACGACGGTGCCCCTCCGCGCGTCCACGACCTCGGCGAACCGCTGATCGAGCTCCCGCCGGAACTGCCCCGGCGACTGGTCTACGACGAACTCCCGCTACCGGCACGCGCGTCGCCGCTGCTGCGCTCGGGCACGGTCGAGCGGCTCGTCGCGGCACACGCGGCGCTCCCCGAACCGTTCGGGTTACTCGTGCTCGATGGGTGGCGCAGTGTCGACTTCCAACATCGGCTGCTCGCGTACTACCGGGAGCGGCATCCCGACCTCGGCGAGGGGTTCGTCGCCGACCCGGACGATGGCCTGCTCGCGCCGCACACCACGGGCGGCGCCGTCGACCTCACCCTCACCATCGAAGGGCGGGCCGTCGCGCTCGGGACCGACTTCGACGCGTTCGACGCGGCGGCGGCGCTCACGTCGTTCGAGGATCAGCCGGGAGCGGTGCGAGACCTGCGCCGACTGCTCGCATCCTGCCTCACCGACGCCGGCTTCGCGCCCTACCCGCAGGAGTGGTGGCACTGGTCCTACGGGGAACAGTGGTGGGCCGCCGCGACCAGGCGCGACGCCACGATCTACGGTGTGGTCGACGCGCCGACCTGACCGCCCTCAACTCGACGGCGTGACGGTGTCGTCGGTGTCGAGGCACTGCCGCCCGTTCTCGGGCAGGTACGACACCGCCTCTGAGATCTCGTCGAGCGCCACTCCGGGACCACCGGTGATCTCGTCGTCGACGACGACGCGGATGGCGGGGTCGCGTCCGTAGGTCGTGAACGCGTAGCCGGCATCCACCACCTCGCGCAGCCAGAAGATGCCGTTGTACTCGATGCAGTCGACGTCGGACACCTCGGGCACCGGCACGCCGCAGTAGAGGAGTGCGACGGTCGGGGCACCCCACGCGGCGGTGCCCTGCGCGTCGGTGGTGCGCAGCGCGTAGTCGCCGATCGCCTGCGGCTCCGGGTGGTAGAGGCGGGCGATGACGTCGGCGCAGCCGGGATCGTTCGCGAACTGGGCGGCGGGGGACAGGGCGACCGTCGCCGAGCAGCCCGCGAGGCCCGTCGCGAGGGCGAGCGCGGCGAGGATGGCCGGAATGCGTCTCATCACGTCCAGGCTAGCCTGGCGGAATGACGGGGCTCGGCGAGACGGCGGTCGACACCGCCGGCGGGACGCTGGGCGAGCTGGGGGAGGCCGCGGTGCTCGCGCGCATCTTCCCGCGCCTGCCCGACTCGGCCTCCACCCTCGTCGGCTCGGGCGACGACGCCGCCGTGCTCTCCGCCCCCGACGGACGTTTCGTGGTCACGACCGACACCATGACCCACGGACCCGATTTCCGCCTGGCCTGGTCGACGCCGCACGACCTCGGCTGGAAAGCGGCCGCGA
>NZ_JBMRCP010000025.1:0-11757 GCF_057350545.1 Pseudolysinimonas sp.
CGTCGACCCGACGACGGTCGACGCGACGAGCGACGTCGTGGAGTTCCGCTTCGCCGTCGAGAACACGGGCAACGTGACGCTCGGCTCGCTCGAGATCGTCGAACAGTCGTTCACCGGGAGCACGGTGCTGCCGACGATCTCGTGCTCGGCGACGACCCTCGCCCCGGGTGCTGACACGCTCTGCACCGTCGACTACCCGGTCACCCAGGCCGACATGGATCAGGGTTCCGTGGAGAACACCGCGATCGCGCGAGCGCGATTCGACGGCGCGGATGTCGACTCCGCTCCGTCCACGGCGACCGTGACCGTCACGCAGCTGCCGTCGCTCGACCTCGTGAAGTCGGCGCTGCCGACCACGATCGGGTCGCAGGGCCAGACGATCACCTACTCGTTCCTCGTGACGAACGACGGCAACGTGACGATCGACGCGATCGACGTGCAGGAGACCGCCTTCAGCGGCAGCGGTGCGCTCGGGGCGATCGTCTGCCCCGCGACCGAGCTCGCGCCGGATGACGACATGACCTGCACCGCCTCCTACCAGGCGACCCAGGACGACATCGACGCCGGCGCGATCGACAACACCGCGACGGTGACCGGCGACGACCCGAGCGGGGCGGCCATCCCCACGCCGCCGACGTCGACCGTCTCGGTCACCGTCGTGTTCGCCCCGGCGCTCACCCTCGTGAAGACGGCGGACGTGACGCGCGTCGATCGAGCGGGGGATGTCATCCGCTACGAGTTCCTCGTACTGAACAACGGCAACGTCACACTCGACGGGCTCACCATCGACGAGACCGCGTTCACGGGCGCCGGTTCCCTCAGCGCGGTCACGTGCCCGGTGTCGACGCTCGCCCCGACCGATCGCACGACGTGCACGGCCGACTACACGGTCGTGAACGCCGACGCCCGCGGTGCCCGGATCTCGAACACCGCCGAGGCGCTCGCGACCTATGCGCTCGGTGGCGCGCCGGTGAGCGTCACCTCGACCGACTCGACGGCGATCGTCGCCGTCGGCTCCGGCGTGTCGGGCGGGCTCGCAGCGACGGGGACGAACATCCCCCGGTGGCTGCCGACCGCCGCCCTCGTGACCCTGCTCGGCGGTCTGGTGCTCGTCGTCGGCGGGAACCGGCGTCGCCCCCTCGCGGGTTGAGTAGCGCCGCGCGCAGCGCGACGCGTATCGAAACCGCACTACGCATCGCCGCGGGTTGAGTAGCGCCGCGCGCAGCGCGACGCGTATCGAAACCCCCAGGTCTGCGGTGCCCGGTTTCGATACGCGTCCGCCTGCGGCGGGCGCTACTCAACCCACGAAGCGGGCGGTGATCGTGCGGGCGGCCTCCTCGACGGCGCGGCGGGTCTGCGCCTCGGTGATCGACCAGGTGCCGTGCACGAGGCGCGGCCAGAAGACGGCGGAGGCGATCATCCCGAGGTACTGCGTCGCCGCGGTCTCGACGTCGGCGACCCCCTCGTCGCGGAGGTAGCGCCGGAGGGAGGCGAGCACGGGGAGGGTGCCGAAGTCGAACGTGCGCTCGCGCAGCTCGGGAAAACGGGCCGACTCGGCGATCACGGCGCGCATGAGACCGACCATGCGCGGACGGTTGAGCACCTCGACGTACGCGAGACCGAGTGTGAGGAGGCTCGCGAGAAAGTCGCCCCCGGGCAGGTCGACGTCGCGCCCGGGCGAGCCGCCGGCCGCGAGCACCGTCGCCTCGAAGAGCTCGGCCTTCGTCGGGAACTGCTTGAACAGCGTCGCCTTCGAGACTCCTGCGCGCTCGGCGACGCGGGCGAGCGAGGTGCGGTCGTAGCCGGACTCGAGGAACAGGTCGGCGGCGGCATCCAGGATCGCGGCACGGTTGGTGGCGGCGACGGTGCGGTGGTAGTCCGAGAGTTCGCGCGGCACCACCTCAGTCTGCCATGAGGTGAGCCACTTGACTCACCTCTGCTCGTCGGGTTACCGTCTAGTGGTGAGCCGACCGACTCACCACTAGAGAGGAGGACCGATGTCGAAGGTCATCGTGCACGCGACCATCACCCTGGACGGCTTCATGGCCGACCCCGACGGGGGTGTCGAGTGGATGTTCGACTTCCCCACGGCGCCCGACGACTACGGCGTCGTCGAGAAGGTGCTCGAGAACCTCGGCGCCGTCGTCGGGGGAGCGAACAAGGCCCAGACGGTCGACGACGGGCAGGAGCCGTACGGCGGCAACCCGCCCGTGCCGGTCTTCCTCATGACGCACACGCCGCACGATCCGATCGTGAAGGGCGACCGCACCTACACGTTCGTCGTCGACGACATCGCGCACGCGGTCGACCTCGCGACGCAGGCGGCCGGCGACAAGTGGGTCAGCATCCTGGGGGCAGCGTCTCGCGGCAGTGCCTGAAGCTCGGGCTCGTCGACGAACTGCACCTGGATGTCGTGCCGGTGCTGCTCGGCGACGGCATCTCGCTCTTCGGCGGGCTCGGGATGCGCGTCGATCTCGAGCGCCTCCACACGTCGGCGTTCGCGAGCGAGACGCACCTCATCTACCGCGTCGTGAAGGAGCCCGCGTAGTGGCTTACGCGGGCACGGTGTCGGCGTCGACGACGCGCGGATCCGAGAACGAGGCCGACTGTCGGCGGGCCGCAGGCAGTAGTTCCGCGAGGCCGGCGCGCGCACTCGACTCCGAGACCTCGGTGCCCGCGGAGTAGATGACGAGCGCTCCGAGCGGGGCCGCGTCCCTGTCCATGATCGGCGCGGCGATGCGTACGCCCGTGACGTCGCTCTGGGCGTGCGCGGCGCGCGTGCGCGTCACGGCGAAGCCGCGCTTACGTGCCCGGGCGAGGACGCGATCCTCGTCGTCGACGACCGCGGGTAGCCCGGAACGGGCGCTCTCGCCGATCATCGCCTTCATGATGATCGCCTCGGCCGTATTACGGGTGTCGAGGAGCGTCCCCTTCGCGGGTGCCGGGACGGCGTGCGAGGGTGCGAGCGAGGCTCCCACGCGCGGGTTCCCGCCGTTGTGAAGCACGAAGAGCGCCGACCACCCCGTCACGTCGACGAGCTGCCGGAGCTCGGACAGGGTCGCGACCCGCAGCTCGGGCAGCGGACGGATCTCGCCGATCACGCTCCGCCAGCGCCAGCCCGGTGAGTAGGTCGAGTCGGGGTTCTGCACGAGCCAGCCGCGGCAGCGCAGGTCGTGGACGATCCGATGGGCGGTACTCCGCGGGAGGCGGCTGCGCGAGGCGATCTCGCTGAGCGTCGAGGAGGGCACCATGTTCTCCATCACGGTCAGACCGCGTTCGAGGTGACTCCGCCCATCCATCGTTCCACGCTAGCCATTCACCGTGCGCGTTGGCCGCTCAGGCGAATCGCTCCGGACGGAACGCGGCGAGCAGCGGCGTGGGCGTCGCATCGGCGAGCTCGTCGGCGATGAGAGCCGCCAGCGCGGGAGCCAGGGTCGCGCCGCTGTGCGTGAACGCGAGGTAGGCGCCCGGAAGCCCCGGGACGGGTCCGACCGCGGGCAGCCCGCCGCCGGGGACGGGGCGCAGCCCCGTTCCGACGACCTCCGCCTCGAGCACGCCGAGATGCCGGTAGTAGCCCCCGACGGTGTCGAGGACGGCGCGGATGACGTCGTCGCCGACGGCGACCTGCTCACCGTCGTAGGACGCCTGTGATTCGACCCACAGCGACTGCACGACGAGGCGGCCGCCCTCGTCCGCGCGGACGGAGGCGCGCGGCGCCCGCAGCATCCGACGGGGTCTCGCGGCGACCGGGCGGGTGCGGATGAGCACGGCGGGTCGGCTGTCGTCGGGGATCCGGATCGACGACGCCTCCACGAGCGTGGGCGACTGAGCGCCGGCCGCGACCAGCACCAGGTCGGCCCGGACCACGCTGCCGTCGGGGAGCCGCGCGCCCGTGACGCGACCTCTCTCGATCTCGAGGCTCGCCCCGGCGTCGTCGAGCACGAGGTGCCCGCCCCGCTCGAGGAACTGCGTCGTCGCCTCGCCGATGATCGTCGGCAGATCCACCCACCCCTCGTTAGCCGTCCAGAGGATTCCGTCGTCGGGAAGCGCGTCCGGCGCGAGCAGCGGCTCGAGCCGGGCAGCCTGCGCGCGGGTCAGCAGCTCGACCGCTCCACCCTCCGCCTTGACGCGGTCGTAGGTGAGCGAAGGCGACTCGATCCCCGAGTAGCCCTGGATGCCTTCAGCCGCCTGCGAAGGGTCGTCGAACGCGAGGATGCCGGGGAAGCGGATCGCGGACGCGAACCGGGAGGTCTGCGCGAGCTCCTGGTAGCGCGCCATGCCGAGGGCGCGCAGCTGGCGGTACGCGGCGGGAGCGTCCGCCGCGGAGTTGATCCACGAGAACGAACGCCAGCTCGCTCCGTGCGGAGGCCGGGTGCCGATGAGCACGACGTCGCAGCCGCGGCTGACGAGTTCCAGGGCGCTGAGTGTTCCGACGATCCCGGCGCCGATGACGGCGACCTTCTGTGTAGCGGTCATCCCGTCAGGATGCCTTCTCACGCACCGCGCGTACATGCGATTCCGGGAGACGGGATCGATCGTTCCGGCAGCCGGAATCGACTTGCCGGGTCGCCGACGCTTGCCGAGACTGCTCACGCCGCACGACGACGAGCGGCCCTGACGAAGGGAATCCCGAGTGAAGTTCTCTTGCACCAAAGCCATCCGCACCACAGCAGCGGTCGGCATCGCGGCAGCAGCCCTCGCGCTCGCCGGTTGCACGACCGACACGCCCGCAGCCCCGGAGGAGACGCAGATCGACGAACTCGTCGCCCTCGTCCCCGAGGACATCGCCGAGCGCGGCGAGCTCCTGGTCGCCGTCAACCCCGACGTGCCGCCGATCAAGTTCGTCGACGAGAACGGGGAGCTGACCGGATTCTCGGTCGAGCAGCTCACCGCCGCCGGCGAACTGCTCGGGCTCACCATCACCTTCGAGACCGCCTCGTTCGACGCGATGATCCCGGGGATCGAGTCGGGCGATTTCGACATCCTGATCTCGCTCGGCGACCTCCCGGCCCGCCAAGAGGTGCTGCGCTTCATCGACTACGCGCAAGCCGGCATCTCGTACGTCGCCGACCCGGGCTCGGGCATCGACGCGAACGACCCGATGAACCTGTGCGGGCGCACGGTCGGTTTCGCCCGCGGATCGCTCACCCAGTCGACCACCGAGGAGAACTCGGCGGCCTGCGTCGCGGCGGGCGAACCCGCGATCAACGGCGTGCCGTACCAGGACCTCAACGCGACGCTTCTCGGTGTCGCCAACGGAGACGACGACGTCGCGTTCGTCGACTCGGCGGGGGCGTCGTACGTCGTCACGCAGAGCCCCGAGCTCTACGAGATCGTCGGCCAGGACTACTTCGGCCGCTACGGCATCGGCTTCCCGGCCGACCGCGAGGATCTCGTCGACGCGTTCCGGGCGGCGCTGCTGCACCTCGTCGAGACCGGCGCCTACGCCGACCTCGCCGAGAAGTGGAGCATGACCGACGACGTCCTGCCGACGTTCCCGATCAACCTGGCCGATGCCTGATCGTTCCCTGCAGCTCCCCGCGGACCTGACGGTCCACGCGCGGCCGCGTCCCACCAGGTACCTCTGGTGGGGCGTGGCCGCCCTGGCCGCGTTCGCCGCGTTCTGCTTCTTCGTGCTCAACCCGAACTGGAAATGGGACGTCGTCGCCCGCTACCTGTTCAATCCCCAGATCCTCAACGGCGTCGGCAACACGCTGCTGCTGACGCTCGCCTCCACGTCGGCCGGGCTCGCGGTCGGCATCGTGCTGACCAGCATGCGGATGTCTCGCAACCCGGTGCTCCGCGCGTTCGGGTTCCTCTACATCTGGTTCGTCCGCGCCACCCCGGCGCTCGTCGCGCTGCTGTTCGTGTACTTCGCCTCGGCACTGCTGCCGTCATTGGCGATCGGCATCCCGTTCACCGACATCGTCTTCTGGGAGATCGACACCAAGTCGATCCTCGACCGGTGGTCGGCGGCGGTCATCGGCCTGGCCTTCTTCGTAGGCGGACACACAGCGGAGATCATCCGCGGGGGCCTCATCTCGGTGCCACCCGGACAGTGGGAGGCTGGCCGTGCGATCGGGATGTCGAAGGTCCGCACGCTGCGGGTCGTCATCGTCCCGCAGGCGATCCGCGTGATCATCCCGCCGATGGCGAACGAGCTCATCACCATGTTCAAGAACACCTCGCTGGTGTCGGTCATCGGGTTCGTCGAGCTGCTCACGACGACCCAGCTCATCTACTCGCGCACGTTCGAGACCATCCCGCTCCTCACGGTCGCGGTGATCTGGTACCTCGGGCTGACGAGCATCGCCATGATCGGCCAGCGGCAACTCGAGAAGCGATTCGGACGGGGATTCGATGTCAGGACCTGACCAGGTGGTGCTTCGCGGCACCTCGATCGTGAAGAAGTTCGGCGACTTCGTCGCCCTCGACGGGGTCGACTTCGAGCTGCACGAGCGTGAGGTCGTCGCCGTCGTGGGCTCGTCCGGCTCGGGCAAGAGCACGCTCGTGCGGTGCCTCGGTCTGCTCGAAGAGATCGACGGCGGGGCGATCGAGTACCGGGGCGAGCTTCTCGGTTCCGAGGTGCGCAAGGGCCGGCTCGTGCGGGTGGCGGAGCAGGTCGCGACCCGGCAGCGTGCGCACTTCGGCATGGTGTTCCAGTCGTTCAACCTCTTCCCGCACATGACGGCGCTTCAGAACGTGCTGAGCGGCCCCCGCTATGCGCAGGGTCGGCGGGACGCGGGGACGAGGGAGAAGGCTCTCGCGCTGCTCGAGACGGTCGGGTTGAGCGACAAGGCTCACCGCTACCCGAGTGAGCTGTCCGGCGGGCAGCAGCAGCGGGTCGCGATCGCGCGTGCGCTCGCGCTCGAGCCGGACGTCATGTTCTTCGACGAGCCGACGAGTGCGCTCGACCCCGAGCTGGTGCGCGAGGTGCTCGAGACGATCAAGGCACTCGCGGAGGGTGGGATGACGATGGTCATCGTCACCCACGAGATGAGGTTCGCCCGGTCCGTCGCCGACCGGCTCGTCTACATGGACCGCGGCACGATCGTCGAGTCCGGCGACCCGGCCACGGTCATGGATCACCCGACGACGGATCGGGCCCGCCAGTTCTTCTCGAAGGTGGGTTGATCGTGCAACTGCTCGTCGTCGTCGACGGTCTGCCGCTGGGGGTGGCCGCGGCCGCCCTGTCCGTGATGGAAGGCGTCGGCGTAGAGGTCGCGGGACCCGTGGGTATCGAACCGGACACGACCCACGTCGAGCTCGCCCTCGTGGCCGGGGCTCGTTCGACGACGCTCCAGGGTGGGAGCCTGCCGGATGCGGTGCTGCTGAGCGCCGAGGGCCGGTCCCCGTCGGGCGACATCGAGGCGATCCTCGAGTGGTCCGATCCCGAGCTCGTCGTCGTGATCGGCGGCGGGGTACGGGGTGCGACAGATCTCGCCGACTTCATCCGCAGCCACGGGCTGGACGGCGGTCGGTTCGCGCTCCTCAGCGGATTCCCGTTCGTGCGCGCCGATGGCGTCTCCGTCGCCGGCACCGTCGGCAAGCGCGAGCTCGCCGCGGGCTTCTTCGGCACTCCGACACCTTCCGCCGAGGCCGCCCTGCGGGAACTCGTGCCCGGCCTGCGCGTGACGTCGGTGCTGGGCACCGTGCTGTCCGCGGCCAACGCGTTCATCCACGTCCCGCCGATGATCGTGAACGCCGCGAACGTCGAACTCGGCGTGCCGATGGGTCTGTACCGGGAGGCCTACACGCCCGCGGTCGCGCGGCTCGCGGAAGCCCTCGACGCCGAGCGCCTGCAGATCGCGTCGGCTCTCGAACTCGACGTGCTGCCACTTCGCGAGATGCTCGACGTGCACTATCGGGATCAGGGGATGCGCGGCGCCGATCTCCGCGAGATGATCACCACCTTCGGGCCGTACGAGTCGATCCCGCTGCCCGCGAGTCTGGAGCATCGCTACCTTGTGCACGAAGTGCAGACGACTCTCGCACCGCTCGTCGGGATCGGAGAATCGCTGGGGGTCGGGGTCGAGACGATGACCGCGGTCGTGAGACTCGCGGAGCTGCTCGTCGGACGTTCACTGGGTTCCGACGACGTCCAGCTCGTGCAGACCTTCTTCGAACGTTTGGCTCCCGAGCACGTCTCGGCGGGTATCGAATTCTGACGCCGCGGGATCCGAGCCCACGGCACAGGGAGGTCAGCACATGACGGTGAGCGCATTCGAGCTGTTCTCGATCGGCATCGGCCCGTCGTCGTCCCACACGGTGGGCCCTATGCGCGCGGCCCGCAGGTTCGCGGAGGGACTCGAGGCGTACGGCCTGGAGTCCGTGACTCGTCTCCGGATCGAGCTCTTCGGGTCGCTCGGCGCTACGGGGCGCGGCCACGCGACCGACACGGCGGTCATCCTCGGGCTGACCGGTGAGGACCCTGCGACCGTGTCGGTGGCCCAGGTCCCCGCGTTGCTCGAGGAGGTACGGGCGACCGGCCGCGTCACGCTGCTGCGCCGGCATCCGGTGCCGTTCGTGGAGGGTGAGGACCTCGTGTTCGCCGGCTTCACTCGTCTGCCTCGCCACCCGAACGCGCTCACCTTCACCGCCTGGGGTTCCGACGGCGCCGTACTCGCCATCGAGACCTACTACTCGATCGGGGGCGGATTCATCGAACGCGACGGCGACGCCGAGGCCCGGGGGGATCGGCTCGGAGCCGTGCCTCATCCGTTCTCGACCGCCGCGGAACTCCTTGCGATCTGCGAGAGCACCGGGCTCGCCGTGAGCGATGTCGTGCGTGCGAACGAGCGGACGGTCGCCACCGACGGTGAGATCGATGAGGGCCTCGACGCGATCTGGCAGGCGATGAGCGAGTGCGTCGCCGCCGGGTGCGAGAACGAGGGCGAACTGCCCGGCGGGCTCCGCGTGCAGCGTCGGGCGCCCGGACTGCACCGGCGTCTGCAGGCTGCCGACACCGCGGACCCGTTGACGGTCATGGACTGGGTGAACGTCTTCGCGATGGCCGTGAACGAGGAGAACGCCGCGGGCGGCCGCGTCGTCACGGCACCGACCAACGGCGCCGCGGGGATCCTCCCGGCCGTGCTCCACTACTACGTGCGCTTCGTCGACACGGCCTCCGCGGAGGGGATTCGACGGTTCCTGCTGACGGCGGCCGCGATCGGCGCCGTCATCAAATCCACCGCCTCGATCTCCGGTGCCGAGATGGGGTGCCAGGGGGAAGTGGGCTCGGCGTGCGCCATGGCGGCCGGCGCGCTGTGCGAGCTTCTGGGCGGATCGCCCCAGCAGGTCGAGAACGCGGCCGAGATCGGTCTCGAGCACAACCTCGGCTTGACCTGCGACCCGGTCGGCGGTCTCGTGCAGATCCCCTGCATCGAGCGCAACGCCATCGGAGCGGTCAAGGCGATCAACGCGGCACGGATCGCGATGGCGGGCGACGGAACGCACCGGGTCAGCCTCGATCAGGCCGTCGCGACCCTGCGCGACACCGGCAACGACATGCTCGCCAAGTACAAGGAGACCTCGCTCGGCGGACTCGCGGTCAACGTCGTCGAGTGCTGACGGTCAGGGACGCCCGACGACGACGATTTCGTCGGCGAGCCGACGGAGCCGGGCTTCGTCGACCTCGATGCCCAGGCCCGGCCGGTCGGGCAGCGTGACGACGCCGTCGCGGATGTTGGTCGCGAAGTCCGTGGGATCGTCGACGAGCCGCAGCGTGGACATGAACGCCTGCCCGGCATCCACGACGCCCGAGGCCGTGACGGCGTGCTGGAGGGAGGCCGCCTGGGTGATCCCGAACTCGATCATCGAGTTGAAGAAGCACTCGATGCCGAACGCCCGAGCGACGGCGGCGATCCGCTGCGCCCTCAGCGGTCCACCGTTCTTGGTGCTCTTGATGCTGAAGACGTCAGCGGCCCCGGCGGCGGCGAAGCGTCCTGCGTCGGCGAGCGTGATCACCGATTCGTCGGCCGAGATGCGCACCCCGGAAGCACGCACGAGCTCCGCCATCCCCGCCAGGTCGTCGCGGTGGATCGGCTGCTCGAAGAAGGCGAGACGTTGCGAGTTCTCCGAGGCCAGGAAGGAGCGCGCCTCGTCGAGGGTCCAGCCCTGGTTGGGGTCGCCGATCAGGATGATGTCGTCGCCGTAGCGCTCCCCGAGAGCGGCGAGGCGTGCAAGCTCGTCGTCGGGTGGAGCGCTTCCCATCTTCAGCCCGAACGTGCGGTAGCCGGCGGCACGGCGTTCGTCGATGATGTCGATGTCTTCGTACGCGCTGCCATTGCTGAGCGGCCACAGCAGAGGGAACGTCGTCTGCTGCACACCGCCGAGGAGGGTCGACGCGGGCACACCGATCCGCTTGCCGGCGAGATCGAGCAGGGCCATGCTGATCGCGCCTTTCGCGTTGAGCCGCGGCTCGACGAGGTCGTCGAGCAGCGTGTCGGCGAAGGCGGGAGACGGGACGCGGTGGGCCAGCAGTGCGGGGAGCATCCTCTCGACGAGGTCATCCCGGATGCTCCGCGGAGTCTCACCCGTGAATCCACCGAGTGCGTCTGCCTCGCCCCAACCGACGGCGCCGTCCCCGTCGACCAGTCGCACGACCACGGCGGTGTGCGTCGTGATCTCGCCACCCGAGAGCCGGTAGGGGGCGACCAGTCGCGACGTGATCGTCAGCACCTCGGCCTCGACGAGGTCGGCGGCGAGCGGGGCGGTTGCGGACGGATTCATGTGGGCCTCCGACGACCAGAATGCCGACGCGCAGGCGTGCGTCCTACTCGGTTCCGCGAGCCGGAACCCCCCGGCCGAGCCGGAGCATCGCCCACGTCTCGACGGTCGTCCACTCGCCCTTGAACCAGTCGGCATCCACCGCGGTGCCCTCGTGGCGGAAACCGAGCCGGGCGAGCACCGCTTTCATGGCCGCGTTCCGGGTGTCGCACTCGGCGTAGACCCGGTGGGCGTCGCGGACGTCGAGGAGGTGCTCGGTCACGGCGCGCAGCACGGTCGTCGCGAGACCCCGCCCCTGAGCGTGCGGGGCGATCGTGACGCCGAGCTCGAAGGTGTCGGGCTGGGAGTCGAGCCGGTGCACGGCGACGTCGCCGAGCAGCGCGCCGTCGGGCGACCGGATGCCGAACTGCATCCACTCGCCGACCGCCGGAAACTCCTGCCCCGCCTGCGCCGCGACGAGCGCCCGGGCGTCGTCGACCGAGTAGTCGATCATCCAGCTCTGGTACCGGGCCACCTCGGGCACGCGGCGGTAGGCGACGAACGCGTCGACGTCGGCCGTGCCGAGCGGCGAGACCTGGAGTTCGGGGAGCGTGAGAAAGGACATCGCCTCACACTCTGGCGCACCCGGCTGGTCAGGCCCGGCGGGCGCGCGTGGAGCGGGCGACCGCGGGTTCCCCGCGTGGCGTCTTGCGGCGTGCCCAGCGGGCCGGCAGGTCGGGCCCGTCCCACACCTGGATGACGCCCCACACCGCCGCGGTGATCGGGACTGCGAGCACGGCGCCGATGACGCCGCCGATCGCCGCGCCGACGGTGAGGGCCACGAGGATGACGAACGCGTGGAGCTTCATCGACCGTCCCATGAGCACGGGCTGCAGGAAGTTGCCTTCGAGCTGATTGACGAGCACGACCACTCCGACGACGAGCAGCGCGTCGCCCTCGTCGCCAACGACTGGGTCAACGCGCTGCTCGTCGTCGGAGTCGTCGTGCTCGACAACCAGCTCGGGGGCAACTTCCTGCAGCCCCTGCACA
>NZ_JBMRCP010000026.1:0-23041 GCF_057350545.1 Pseudolysinimonas sp.
AGAAGGTGGCACGCCCGACTACACGGGCGTGCGACCTTCGCGCATCGCGGCGAGCCGCTCCTGGAAGTCGTGCGACCCCATGAGCTGGGAGAGCGTCGGGATGAGGTCGGCGAACACGGCGTGCGACGCGCCCTCGACGGCGCGGCGTCCGAGACGCAGGGTCTCCCGCGCCGCGCGCGGCGGGTGCTGCGCGATCTTCTCCGCGAGCTCGAGGGCGCGCGTGAACTGCGTGCCGGTCGGGACGACCTCCTGCACGAGCCCGAGGCGGAGCGCCTCCGCGGCATCCCAGTTCTCGCCGGTCAGCAACCAACGCATCGCGTTGGCCCAGCCGACCTCGAGCGGCATCCGCAGCCCGCCGCCGCCCGCGGGGGTCGTGCCGCGGCTCACCTCGCCCTGGTTGAAGACGGTGTCGTCGGCGGCGATGCGGATGTCGGCGGCGAGCATGAGCTCGTGCGCCATGGCGCCGACGGTGCCCTGCAGGGCCACCACGAGCGGCTTGGAGAGCCGCGTCGTCGTGCCGAAGGGGTTGATCCGTCCGGGGCCGTCGGTGCTGTAGCGGCGCTCCTGGAGCACGGGAAGGAATGCGGCGGGCTCGAGCCCGGCGGAGAACGCGGGGCCCTCGCCGGCGAGCAGCACCACCCGCACCTCCGGGTCGTTCTCGGCACGGTGGTAGGCCGCGCCGAGGGCCTCGAACGCCTCGGGGTCGATCGCGTTGGCGTGCTCGGGACGGTTGAGGGTCACCACGGCGACGGCGCCGGAGCGCGCGTAGCCGATCTTGTCGTCAGTCATGGGCTCACGGTAAGGAGCGGGATGCCGTCATTCCAGTGCACTCTTCGCACTCGTGGAGTGCGTGAAGTGGAATGCATCTGGGTAACTGTTCAACTAGCGAACGTGCATTTGATTCACGCACTGCCGCGTCCTTACGATCGGGGAACCGGAGGCGCCGAGGCCGCCGGCTACGAGTCAGGAGATCGATGAGTACCCCCGCGATCGAGGTCCGCGACGTCAGCAAGACGTTCGACAACGGATTCCACGCCATGGACTCGGTCGATCTGACGATCCAGCCAGGCGAATTCGTCGCCATCGTGGGCGTGAGCGGCTGCGGCAAGTCGACGCTCTTGCGCATCCTCGCCGGGCTCACCCCGGCCTCGTCGGGCACCGTCAGCGTGCTCGGCTCGCCGGTGCGGGGAGCGCGCCGCGACGTGGGGCTCATGTTCCAACGGCCCGCCCTGCTCGACTGGAAGACCGCGATCGAGAACGTGCTCGTGCCGATCCGGCTGCATCGCCCACTGACCGACGGCGACTTCCGCGAGGCCAAGCGCGTGCTCGACCTCTACGGACTCGAAGGCGCGGCCTACCGCTTCCCGCGCCAGCTCTCCGGGGGGATGCAGCAGCGCGTCGCCCTTGCCCGCCTCATCATGACCGGCGCCAACGTGCGACTCCTCGATGAGCCGTTCGGCGCCGTCGACGAGCTCACGCGCGAGCACCTCAACGTCGAGCTGCTGCGCGTGCACGAGGAGAGCGAGTCGACCACCGTGCTCGTCACCCACAACATCTTCGAGGCCGTCCTGCTCGCCGACCGGGTCGTCGTCATGACGCCCCGCCCCGGACGCATCACGGCCGACATCCCGGTCGACCTGCCCCGGCCCCGGCATCCCGAGTCGGTGCAGAGCCCCGAGTTCCAGGCGATCGCCGCCGCAGTGCGCGACGCGCTGCACGGAGCTCCCGCGAGTGAGGACGCCCGTTGAGCACCAACCTGGCCACGCGCGCCGTCGCGATCGCCGCCCGCCCGCGGCGACGCGTCGCGCCGATCCGCATCATCGCCCCGCTCGTGCTGCTCGTCGTCGTCGTCGGGCTCTGGGAGCTCGCCACGTCGCTCGGCTGGGTGAGCAACCTCATCCTGCCGCGGCCGCTCGACGTGCTCACGTCGCTCGTCGACCTGTTCGCGACCGGGCTCATCTGGCCGCACTTCGGTGCGACCCTCTTCGAGACCTTCGCGGGCTTCGCCTTCGCGGCCGTGCTCGCGCTCAGCCTCGCGCTCGCCGCCGGGTGGTCGACGACGCTGCGCCACATGATCCAGCCCTACGCCGTCGTGCTGCAGGTGCTGCCGATGCTCGCCCTCGCACCGATCATCATCTCTGCGTTCGGATTCGGGTTCGAGTCGAAGATCGTCGTCGCGGGTCTCATCGCCTTCTTCCCGATCTTCGTCAACACCCTCACCGGCCTGCTCATGCCCGACCCGCAGGAGGAGGAGCTGTTCCGCTCGCTCGGGGCGGGGCGTGCTCAGACCTTCGTGCACGTGCTGCTGCCCACCGCCGCGCCGCTCATGTTCGCGGGCCTGCGCATCGGGCTCACCCTCGCGCTCGCCGGAGCCGTCGTCGCCGAGTTCGTCTCCGCTCAGGTCGGGCTCGGCCTGCTCGTGCAGCGCTTCAGTTACCAGCTCAACCTCGACGACGCGTTCGCCATCATCCTCGTGCTGACCGGCATCGGTCTCACGCTCTACGCCGCCATCGGCCTCGTCGACCGCTACGTCGTCTTCTGGCGCCGCGACGACCAGCTCGCCGTGCGCAGCCGACTCCGAGCTCGCCGTATCGAACGGCGGATCCGCGGCCTCTAGCCGCACCCTGCAACGCCCTGCACCATCCCGACACCGATCTGGAGAAGAGATGAACCGCAATCACACCCCGAGTCGCCGGCTCGTCGGGGGCACCGTCGCCCTCGCGCTCGGCGCCGTCATCCTGAGCGGCTGCGCCCCGCAGTCGACCGACGCCGAGACCACCCGTCTCGTCGTCGCCAACCCCGCCCCGAACTCGCTGTTCACGTTCAACGAGGTCGTCGCGCGCGAGCTCGGCTTCTACGAGGAGGAGGGCCTCGACGTCGAGGTCGTCGCGATCTCGGACAGCATCCCCGCCGCGAGCCTCGTGCAGAACGGGAACGCCGACGTCGCGCTCATCGCCGCGAGCGACGCGCTCGCCGCCGCCTCGAAGACCGACGAGCTCGCGCTGCCGTACGACGAGCGCACGGGCGGTGTCGACTTCATCTACGGCATCGTCGTGCCCGAGGAGAGCGGCATCGAGTCGCTCACCGAGCTCGCCGGCGCCAACATCGGCCTCGCCTCGCCCGACCAGGACCTCGCCCTGCTCGCATCGGCCCTCGAGCAGGTCGGCATGAGCCTCGACGACGTCACGACGACGGTCGTCGGTCCGGGCGGCAGCTCGGTCGCCGAGTCGCTGCGTCAGGGGCGCATCGCCGCCTACACCGGAACGCTCGCCGACTTCGCCGCGTTCGGCGACGCCGGGCTCGAGGTGGAGAACATCATCCCCGAGGGGCTCGAGGGGCTCCCGGTCGGCGGCTACATCGTGCGCGCGGCCGACCTCGAGGACGAGGCGATCATCGGCTTCCTGCGTGCTCTCGCGAAGGGCACCTTCGTGGCGATCGAGCGTCCCGAGATCGCGGCGCTCGTGACGCAGAAGGTCGCGCCGGAGCAGTGGCGTGAGCCCGAGGTGGCCGAGTTTCTCATCGAGGGCCTCACCGAGACCCTGCGGCCCTTCGACGGCGTGAACTTCGGCGAGGTCAAGGTCGAGCGCTGGGAGAACGCACAGGAGCTGCTCGTACAGGTGGGTGCGATGGATGCGCCGATCGACCTGAGCGACTTCTTGCGCACCGACTTCCTTGAGCGCATCAACGACTGGGATCGCGACGAGGTGCTGGCCCAGGCGGACGCCTGGCTCGCCGAGAACGGGGAGTAGTCGAGTGTCCGGTCTCGAGCGACGGAATCCCCTCACCGAGCTGACGGCGGCCCAGGCTGCGGCCGTCATCCGCGAGGGAGGAGTGAGCTCGGAGGAGTACACGACCGCGCTGCTGGCGGAAGCCGACGCACGGTCCGAGCTCAACCTGTTCACGTCGCTCGAGCCGGACACCGTGCTCGAGGCCGCGCGTCACGCCGATGCCGTGCGCGCCTCGGGCGCCGCTCTCGGACCCCTTCACGGGGTGCCGATCGCCGTAAAAGACAGCATCCACACGGCGGGTCGTGTGACGACCAACGGCACCGCGTCGATGCGCGCCTACGTGCCGACTCGGGATGCCGACATCCTCACGCCCCTCGCCGCGGCCGGCGCGCTCGTGCTCGGCAAGACGGGGCTCACCGAGATCTCGTTCGGCTGGACGAGCAACAACGGCGCCTTCGGTGCCGTGCGCAATCCCTACGACCCCACCCTCGTGCCCGGTGGGAGCAGCGGCGGGTCGGCTGCCGCGGTCGCCGCCCGCGTCGCGCCGCTCGCGATCGGCGCCGACACCCTCGGCTCGATCCAGATCCCCGCGTCGTTCTGCGGCGTCGTCGGCTTCCGTCCGACCCTCGACCGGTACCCGAACCGCGGCTCCTTCGGGCTCACCCGCGGTCTGCTCGACCAGCTGGGCCCGATGGCCCGCAGCGTCGAGGACGTCGCGCTCTTCGACGCGATCATCGCCGGCGGCGACCCGTTGCCTGCGGTGAAGCTCGCGGGCACCCGCGTCGGCGTCCCCGCCTTCTACACCGACGGGATCGAATCCAGCGTCGCCGCGGTCTGGAGCGCGGCGCTCGACGCCCTGCGGGATGCCGGCGTGGAGCTCGTCGACGTCGACGTGCCCGAGCAGTTGCGCGAAGCGTTCGGCGTCTCGGCCGCGATCATGCTCTTCGACGCGATGCCGGCGATCGCGGCGTACCTCGAGTCGTACGACGTCGGGCTCGACCTCGGCGCGTTCGTCGAGCAGTTGGCGCCCGCGAAGCGCGAGTTCTTCGAGCAGGTCGCGATGCCCCCGGGTCGCCCGCCCGAGGAGGCGTACCGCGGCGCCGTCGCGCGCCGACCCGCTCTCGTGGAAGCGCTCGAGCGGTACCTCGCCGACCACGACCTCGCGGCGCTCGCCCTCCCCGCCGTCGGCGCACCTCCGCCGCACGTCGGCGAGGAGCACCACGTGCATGTCGACGGTGCCGAGGCGTCGTTCTTCGACGCGTTCGGGCGCAACACGGCGCTCTCGCCCGCCACGGGCGCCCCGGCCCTCGTGCTCCCCGCCGCGCTGTCGTCGACGGGTCTCCCGGTCGGTTTCGAGCTGATCGGCGCACGGGGGTCCGATCGCGATCTTCTGGCCCTCGGTGCGGGTGTCGAGCGCGTCTTCGGTTTCACGGGAACCGGTCGCCCGGCAGAATGACAAGGGTGTTCCGTCGCGTCCTCGTCGTGCAGCATGTGCCGTGGGAGGCGCCGGGTCGCATCGCCGACGCCCTCGCGCGGGCCGGGGTGCCGAGCGAGCGGCGCACGGTGATCGGATCGCGCGATGTCGTGCTCCCCGCGCTCGAGGCGCTCGCGGGAGTCGTCATCATGGGAGGCCCGATGGGTGCCGACGACGTCGACGAACATCCCGGGCTCGCCGCTGAGCGCGACCTCGCGCGACGTGCCGTCGACGCCGAGATCCCGGTGCTCGGCGTCTGCCTCGGGCACCAGATCCTCGCCCGAGCCCTCGGCGGCGCCCTGCACCCCGGTGCGACGCGCGAGGTCGGCGTCGCGCCCGTGTCACTCGTCGCCGACTCGGCGCTCGGTGCCGCCGGATCGTCGCTCGACGTGCTGCATTGGCACTACGACAACGTCGAGCCGCCGCCCGGTGCGACCGTGCTCGCGAGCACCGACGGGTGCGCCAATCAGGCGTTCCGGGTCGGCTCGGCCTTCGCGACGCAGTTCCACCTCGAGGTCGGGCCGGATCTGCTCGACTCCTGGCTCGAGGTCGAGCAGATGCGATCCGAGCTGCCGGATGGCGGCGCGGCCCTGCGCGCGGAGCTGCGGGCCGCCGACCTCCGCATGCGCCCTGTGGCGGACGCGGTGTTCGACGAGTTCGCCCGCGCGGCCCTCGCCCGCGGCTGACTCCCTATCTGCCCGATTCGGGCTCTACGTACGAGACCGCCGGAGCCCGAATCGGGCAAACAGCCGTCGCTCGCCTCTACACGCGGGCGAAGAGTCGCGCGGGATGCTCGATCGCGTCGACGACCGTGCGCAGGAAGCCCGCCGCGTAGCCGCCGTCGCACACGCGGTGGTCGAAGACGAGCGACACCTGCAGGATGCGGCGGGCGACGATCGCCCCGTCGACCACCCACGGACGCTCGATCGCCCGGCCGACGCCGAGGATCGCCACCTCGGGGTGGTTGATGATCGCCGCGGAGCCGTCGACGCCGAACGACCCGTAGTTGTTGAGGGTGAAGGTCGAGCCGGTGAGCTGCTCGGGGGAGGCCGAGCCGGCGCGCACGAGCTCGCTCACGCGCCGCACCTCGGCGTCGAGCGACGCCACGGAGAGCTCGTGGGCGCCGCGCACGACGGGCACCATGAGTCCGCGCGGGGTGTCGACGGCGATGCCGAGGTTGACCCCGGCGAACTCGACGAGCTCGCTGCCGTCGCCGTCGAGCCGTCCGCCGAGCGCGGGGTAGGCCTCGAGCCCGAGCAACGCGAAGCGGGCGAGGAATGCCGTGAGCGAGGGAGCGGGACTGTCGGCGGAGGCCATCGCGCGGCGCAGGTGCCAGAGCTCGGTCGCGTCGACGTCGACCCACACGGTCGCTTCGGGGATCTCGGCGCGGCTTCGGCTGAGCTTCGCGGCGACGGTGCGGCGCAGCATCCCGAGCGGTTCGCGCTTCGCGATGCCGAGGCCCGTCGCGGCGTCGCGGTCGCCCGAGACGGCGGCGGGGGATGCCGTGGCACGCAGCACGTCTCCGCGGGTGATCGCACCGTCGGCACCGGTGGGGCTGATGCGGTGCAGGTCGATGCCGTGCTCGCGAGCGAGGCGCCGCACGATCGGTGACCGCACGGCGACCGGGCCGTCGCCCGACGCGGGGGCGGGGATGCTCGGAGCCGGACGCGCGACCGGCCGACGACGGCGCGCGGTGGCCTGGTGGCCGGACGTGCCGTAGCCGATGAGCACGTTGCCCGAGCCTCCACCCGCGCGCTCCTCGGCGCGGTAGGCCTCCACGTCCGCGGCGGCGGGAGCGGTCTCGACGGCCGGTGCGGGCGGCGGGGTGGCGGGCGTCGACCCGTCGTCGACCTCGAGCAGCGGCGACCCGACGGCGAGCGTCTCGCCCTCCGCGCCGTGCACGGCCGCGACGGTGCCGGCGTACGGCGAGGGCACCTCGACGACACTCTTCGCCGTCTCGACTTCGACGACGGGCTGGTCGACCTTCACGGGGTCGCCCGGGGCGACGAGCCAGCGGATGACCTCCGCCTCGGTGAGTCCCTCGCCGAGGTCGGGGAGGGTGAAGACGCGGCTCACGCGTCGCCCCCATGCTCGTCGTCCCAGTGCAGCGAGTCGATCGCATCGAGGATGCGGTCGACGTCGGGCAGGTAGTACTTCTCGAGCTTCGGCGGGGCGAACGGGATGTCGAACCCCGTGACGCGGCGCACGGGCGCCTCGAGGTGCTCGAAGCAGCGCTCCGCCACCCGGGCGGCGATCTCGGACGCGACGCTCGCGAAGCCGGGGGCCTCGGCGACGACCACCGCACGACCCGTGGCGCGCACGGCATCCATCACCGTCGCGTCGTCGAACGGCACGAGGGTGCGCACGTCGACGACCTGCACGCTGCGCCCCTCGCCCGCGGCGATCTCGGCGGCCTGCATCGCGGTCGACACGGCGGCGCCGTAGGCGATCACCGTGACGTCGGTGCCCTCGCGGGCGATGGCGGCCTCGCCGATGCGCGCGACCTTCGAGGTGTCGACCGGCGCCTTCGACCAGTACAGCTTCTTGTGCTCGAGGAAGACGACGGGGTCGGGGCTGTCGATCGCCGCGCGCAGGAGCGAGTACGCGTCCTGGGGGGTCGCGGGGGCGACGACGGTGAGCCCGGGGGTGTGGGCGTAGTACGCCTCGGAGGAGTCGCAGTGGTGCTCGACGCCGCCGATGCCGCCGCCGTAGGGGATGCGGATGACCATCGGCAGCCGCACGGCGCCCTTCGTGCGGTTGCCCATCTTGGCGACGTGGCTCACGACCTGCTCGAAGGCGGGGTAGGCGAACGCGTCGAACTGCATCTCGACCACCGGCCGCATCCCGTTCATGGCCATGCCGACGGCGGTGCCGACGATGCCCGACTCGGCGAGCGGGGTGTCGAACACGCGGTTCTCGCCGAACCGGGCGGTGAGCCCGTCGGTGATGCGGAACACGCCGCCGAGCGCCCCGACGTCTTCGCCGAAGACGAGCACGGACGGGTCGGCCTCGAGCGCGTCGGCGAGGGCGCGGTTGAGGGCACCGGCCATCGTCATCGATTCGACCGCCGGGGGAGCGGCCGCGGGGGCCTCGTCGAGCAGGGTCATCGGGTCTCCTCTCGGGCCAGCTCGTCGCGGGACAGCTCGCCGGCGAGTGCGTTCCACTGCTCGTCGAGTTGCGGCGTGCGGGTCGCGTAGACGTGCCGCATGAGGTCTTCAGGATCGAGCTCCGCGTCGGTGCCGAGTGCCTCGCGCAGGGCCGCGGCGACCTCCTCGGCCTGCGCGGCGAACGTCTCCTCGGTCGCGGCGTCGAGTGCCTTGCGGCCCTTCAGATGGGCGCGCAGGCGGCTGAGCGGATCGCGATCGACCCACGCCTTCACGTCGTCGCTGTCGCGATAGCGGGTGTCGTCGTCGGCGTTGGTGTGCGCGAGCATCCGATAGGTGTGGGCTTCGACCAGGCTCGGACCGCCACCAGCCCGAGCCTGGTCGACCGCCTCGCCGAGGACGGCGAGGAGCGCGGCGACGTCGTTCCCGTCGACGCGCGTGCCGGGCATCCCGTACCCCACTGCCTTATGGGCCAGCGACGGGGCGGCGGTCTGCCGCGACAGCGGCACGGAGATGGCGAACTCGTTGTTCTGGATGAAGAACACCACCGGGAGGTGGAACACGGCCGCGAAGTTGAGGGCCTCGTGGAAGTCGCCCTCGCTCGTCGCGCCGTCGCCGCAGAGGGCCAGCACGACGGTGTCCTCGCCGCGGAGTTTGGCGGCATGCGCGAATCCGACGGCGTGGAGCAGTTGGGTGGCGAGCGGCGTCGCCTGCGGCGCCACCTGGTGCTCGCGGGGGTCGTAGCCGGAGTGCCAGTCGCCCTTGAGCAGCACCATGGCATCCGCCGCCTTCACCCCCCGCATGATCACGGCGACCGAGTCGCGGTAGGTCGGGAACAGCCAATCGCCGTCGGAGAGCACCTGGGCGGCGGCGACCTGGCAGGCCTCCTGGCCGGTCGACGCGGGGTAGACGGCGAGGCGGCCCTGACGGACGAGGGCGTTGCACTGGTCGTTGATGCGGCGGCCGAGCACGAGTCCGCGGTAGGCCTCACGCAGGCGCGCGACGTCGGGCAGCGTGAAGTCGGGGTCGGCGACCTTCTTGCCGGCCGCATCGACGAGGCGCACGGGCACGTCGCGGGGGAGCAGCGATCGGTCGTCGGGGCGGACGGCTGTGCTCATGAGACGCTCCAGTGCGTGGCAGGTGTCTACTCAGAGTGCGGCTTCGCCTCTATTTGTCGCAATGCTGGGGCGAATGACGAGAAGAATCGACAGGCAACGTCCCGATTACTATGCTTTTGTCCAATAACTGAACGATCGGTAGGGAAGGCGGGCACGTGGACCTGGACGAAGTGGATGAGCGCATCCTCGAGCTGCTGCGACGCGACGGCCGCGCCTCGATGACGGCCGTCGCCGACGCCGTGCACATCTCCCGCGCGAACGCCTACACGCGGGTGAACCGGCTCGTCGACACGGGCGTGATCGCGGGGTTCTCGGCTCGCATCGACCCGGTCAAGGCGGGCCTCCACGCCTCCGCCTACGTGTCGCTCGCCGTCGACCAGACGTCGTGGCAGGAGGTGCGCGAACGGCTCGCCGCCATCCGAGGCATCGAGCACATCGCGCTCGTCGGCGGCGACACCGACGTGCTGCTGCTCGTGCGGGCGCGCGACAACAGCGACCTGCGCCGCGTCGTGCTCGAAGAGCTGCAGGCGATCCCCGCCGTGAAGTCGACCCGCACCGCCCTCGTGTTCGAGGACTTCGAGCCGACGCGAGACTGACGCGAAACCCTCGCGGGTTGAGTGCCGCGCGCAGCGCGGTGTATCGAAACCCCGACGTTCGACGTGCCTGGTTTCGATACACCGCCTTCGGCGGCACTCAACCCGCGAGGGTCAGGCGCGACCCGTGAAGACGGGCGGGCGCTTCTGCTGGAACGCCGCGAAGCCCTCGCGGTAGTCGTCGGTGTCGCACAGGTCGGCCTGCGCCCGGTTCTCGTGCGTCATGCTCGCCCACAGCCCGAGCCGCTCGTCGCGCACCTGGGCCACGAGCTGCTTGCTCGCCCGGAACGCGAGGGTCGCGCCGGCGGCGACCGTGCGCGCGGTCGACAGGGTGAGATCCTCGAGCTCGGCTGCGGGCACGGCGCGCGAGAACAGCCCACCCGCCACAGCCTCCGCACCCGACATGAGCCGCGCGGTGTAGATGAGATCGAGCGTGCGGTGGGCGCCGAGCCGTTCGACGAAGAGCGCGTGCCCGCCCGAGTCGAGCGTCGCGCCGAGGTTCGCGAACGGTGATCCGATCTTCGCGTCGTCGGCGACGTAGACGACGTCGGTCGCGATGAGCAACCCGAGCCCGACGCCGAGGCACGCGCCGTGGGCGGCGGCGAAGGTCGGCGCCGGGAAGGCGCTCATCTTCTTCAGCAGCGGCTCGACGCGTCCGCCGAGGAAGCCGAGCACGTCGTCCTCCCGCGGGTCGACGCCGGCGATGTCGCGGCCCGCGCAGAACGCCCGACCCTCGCCACGGAGCACGAGCGCCCGCACCCCCGCCGCCGCGGCGTCGTCGTAGGCCGCGCTCAGCTCGTCGAGCGCACCCTCGTCGAGCGCGTTGAGCTTGTCGGGGCGGTCGAGGGTGACGATCGCGAGATCGCCGTCGAGGTCGAGCCGGGGCATCGTCGCTCCTGTCGTCGGGGTGGTGAGGTCAGGCGTCGTAGTCGACGAGCACGTCGTCGCTCGTCGGATGGGACTGGCAGGTGAGCACGTACCCTGCGTCGAGCTCGTCGGGTTCGAGCGCGTAGTTCTCGGTCATCCGCACCGAGCCGTCGACGAGCTTCGCGCGGCACGTGCCGCAGACCCCGCCGGCGCACGCGAACGGCACGTCGGTGCGCACCCGCAGGGCGGCGTTGAGGATGCTCTCCGCCTGCCGCTCCGGAATGACGACGGTCGAGGTGCGGCCGTCGAGCGTGAACTTGACGGTCGACGCGTTGACGCCGACGGTGTGCTCGACGGGTCGCCCGACCGCGCCGCCGGAGCCGTACTCGGGTCGCCCGGTGGTGAAGAGCTCGAAGTGCACGGCGGCACGCGGCACCCCGGCATCCTCGAGTCGACCGCGGCACAGCTCGACGAGGTCGAACGGCCCGCAGAGGAACCACTCGTCGACGTCGGTGGGCGGCACGAGGAAGCGCAGGATGCCGTCGAGCTTGTCGTCGTCGATACGGCCGGAGAGCAGCTCCGACGTGCGCTCCTCGCGCGAGAGCACGTGGTGCAGCGCGAGTCGCTCGCGGTAGCGATCCTTCAGGTCGGCGAGCTCCTCGAGGAACATGACATCGAGCGAGGTGCGGTTCGTGTAGACGAGGCTGAACCGCGCGCGCTCGGTGCCGCCGAGCAGAGTGCGGATGAGCGCCATGAGCGGTGTGATGCCCGAGCCGGCGGCGATCGCGGCGAAGTGCTTGTCCTCCGCCGCGGTGAGGTCGGTCGTGAAGGTGCCCTGCGGGCTCATCACGTCGAGCTGCATGCCCGGCGCGAGGTGCTCGTTGGCCCAGGTCGAGAAGACGCCGCCGACGTCGCGCTTGATCGCGACGCGCACCTCGCCCGGCACGGGCGCCTGGCAGATCGAGTAGCTGCGGCGCAGCTCGGCGCCGTCCGGGCTCGCGAGCCCCGAGCGCAGCGCGACGTACTGTCCCGGCGCGTAGTCGTAGGCATCCCGCAGCTCGTCGGGCACCGCGAAGGTGACCTCGATGCTGTCGCTCGTCAGGCGGCGCACCTCGCGCACGGCGAGGGCGTTGAAGGTGGCGCGCTTGCGGGCGCCCAGGTTGGTCGCGGCCACGGTCAGATCACCTTGAAGTAGTCGAACGGCTCGAGGCACGCGCGGCACTCGTAGAGCGCCTTGCACGACGTCGATCCGAAGCGCGAGATCTCGGCGGTGTCGGCCGAGCCGCAGCGCGGGCAGCGCGTCGCGAGGGTGAGACGGATGGGACCCTGCAGCACGTGCGAACGACCCGTCGGCGGCGCGATGCCGTACTCCTCGAGCTTCCGCTTGCCGTCGGCGCTCATCCAGTCGGTCGTCCACGCGGGGGAGAGGGTCATCTTCACCTCGACGGCGCCCAGGCCCGCGGGGCTCAGCACCGCGACGAGGTCGTCGCGGATGGCATCCATCGCGGGGCAGCCCGAGTAGGTCGGGGTGATCGTGACCGTGACGCCGCGCTCGGTCACCTCGACGTCGCGCAGGATGCCGAGGTCTTCGATCGTGAGCACCGGGATCTCGGGGTCGACGACGGTCGCTGCGAGCTCCCAGACCTTCTGCCGGTCGGTCAGCACGGTGGCGCTCACCAGGTGGCTCCGGGATGCTCGCGGGCGAGCACCTGCATCTCGGCGAGCAGCAGCGACAGGTTCTCGGAGTGCCACCCTCGACGTCCGCCGCCGCGCGCCGTGTCGGCGTCGGGGAAGGTCATGCCGGTCTCGGCGGCGAGGGCGGCGATCACGGCGTCGAACGCCGGACGCAGCGTCGACGGCCGCACCGCGACGCCCTCGAGCCGGTCGAGCAGCGGCTCGTCGCGGAACAGGTCGCCGACGTAGGGCCAGACGTGCTCGAGGGCGACCTCGAGCCGTCGGCGGGACTCGTCGGTGCCGAGGGCGAGCCGCCGGAACCACTCGACGGTGTGGTCGCGGTGGTAGTCGACCTCTTTGACCGACTTTGCGGCGATCGCGGCGAGGGTGTCGTCGGTGCTCGCCCGCAGGCGGCCGTAGAGCTCGAACATGTAGATCGCGGCGGCGAGCTGCCGCACGATCGTGTGCGCGTAGTCGCCGTTGGGCTGCTCGGCGAGCTGGCTCGACCGGAAGTCGCGCTCGCCGCGCCAGTAGGCGAGGTCGTCTTCGGTGCGGCCCGTCGCGCTGCCGGCGTACGACAGGAGCGAGCGCGCGTGGCCGAGCAGGTCGAGCGCGATGTTGCCGAGCGCGATGTCCTCCTCGAGCTCGGGCGCGCGCGAGATCCACCAGCCGAGCTGGTGGGCGAGGATGAGCGCGTCGTCGCCGAGCCAGAGCGCGTACTCGGCGACATCCGCCGTGGCGTCGCCGGCGCGCCGGACGATCTCGTCGTCGAGCGTGAGCTGATCGACGACGACGTCACCGTGCGGGTCGTCGATCACAGGTGCTTCACGCCTTCCGACTTCGTGTAGTAGATCGCGTGGCGGAAGTTCTTACCCGCGGGCGACTCGAAGTAGGCGCCCTTGGCGTCGGGGTCGGACGTCGTGATGTACTCCGCCGGCACGACCCAGATCGACACGCCCTCGTTGCGGCGCGTGTAGAGGTCGCGCGCGTTCTTGACGGCCATCGTCGCGTCGGGGGCGTGCAGCGACCCCGCGTGCACGTGGGCGAGGCCCCGGTTGGCGCGCACGAAGACCTCCCACATCGGCCATTCCTCGCGGTCGGCCGCCGAGCCGGGGGTGGTCACGACGCCACCTGCTCGCGGGATGCCTGCTTGCGCGCGTACGCGGCGGCCGCCTCGCGCACCCAGGCGCCGTCCTCGAACGCCTTCCGGCGGTGGGCGAGGCGCTGACCGTTCGCGGGGCCGCGGCCGGCGAGCACCTCGTGGAACTCGTCCCAGTCGAGCTGGCCGTAGTCGTAGTGACCGGTCTCCTCGTTCCAGCGCAGGTCGGGGTCGGGCAGGGTGACGCCGAGGGCCTCCGCCTGCGGCACGAGCATGTCGACGAAGCGCTGCCGCAGCTCGTCGTTGCTGAAACGCTTGATGTTCCACGCCATCGACTGCACGGAGTTCGGCGAGTCGCCGTCCGGCGGACCGAACATCATGAGGCTCGGCGCGTACCAGCGGTCGACGGCATCCTGAGCCATCGCGCGCTGCGCGTCGGTGCCGTTCATGAGCTCGAGCAGGATCTCGAAGCCCTGCCGCTGGTGGAACGACTCCTCCTTGCAGATCCGCACCATCGCGCGGCCGTAAGGGCCGTAGGAGGCGCGGCACAGCGGCACCTGGTTGCAGATCGCGGCGCCGTCGACGAGCCAGCCGATCGCGCCCATGTCGGCCCAGGTGAGGGTCGGGTAGTTGAAGATCGACGAGTAGCGGGCCTTGCCGTCGACGAGCGCCTGGAACATCTCGTCGCGCGGAGTGCCGAGGGTCTGCGCCGCGGAGTAGAGGTAGAGCCCGTGACCGGCTTCGTCTTGCACCTTGGCCATGAGGATGGCTTTGCGCTTGAGGCTCGGGGCACGGCTGATCCAGTTGGCCTCGGGCTGCATGCCGATGATCTCGGAGTGCGCGTGCTGCGAGATCTGGCGCACGAGCGTCTTGCGGTAGGCGTCCGGCATCCAGTCGCGCGGCTCGATGCGCGAGTCGGCGGCGATGAGCTCGTCGAAGCGCTGCTGGCCGGAAGCGTCGACGTCATCGACGAGCGTGAGGTCGGCGGGGGTGGTCATCACTGTCCTCCTGGATAACTGACCGGGCGTTCGGTTAGTATATGGGAATGCTCGACAGTCCGGTACCCCTGCGACCGATGCTCGCCGCCGACGCGGCGTCCGCGGCGTTCGGGATGCGCGTGCTCGCCGACGAGCCCGGTCGTGCGGTCGTCGAGATGACGGTGCGGGCCGACATGCTCAACGGCTTCGGCATCACGCACGGCGGACTCGTCTTCGCGCTCGCCGACACCGCCTTCGCGATCGCGTGCAACGAAGACGATCGCCTGACGGTCGCCGCCGGTGCCGACGTGACGTTCCTCAAGTCGACGCGCGAGGGCGACGTGCTCACCGCGACGGCGGTGCGTCGACTCCGCTCGGGCCGCACCGGCCTCTACGACGTCACCGTGACCGACCAGACCGGGGATGTCGTGGCCGAGTTCCGCGGACGCAGCATCGCGACGGACCGCCCGCTGCCGTTCTGAGTGGGAGACTGGGCGGGATGTCCTCTCCCATCCGCCGCGGACGCCCCGGCTACGACCAGCAGGGCATCCTCGCCATCTCCGTCGCCGCGTTCAACGAGTTCGGCTACGAGGCCACCTCGATGGGCGTGCTCGCCGAGCGGCTCGGGCTCTCGAAGTCGGCGATCTACCACCACGTCTCCTCGAAGGAGGAGCTGCTCGAACTCGCGCTCGACCAGGCGCTCGGCGCGCTCGAGGCGGTGCTCGCCGAGCCCGGCGCGCAGACCGGGTCGGCGGGGGAGCGGCTCACCTACGTCATCCGTCGCGCCGTGCACGTGCTCGTCGCCGAGCTGCCGTCGGTCACGCTGCTGCTGCGGCTTCGCGGCAACACCGAGGTCGAACGGTCGGCCCTCGAGCGACGCCGGCGGTTCGACCGCGCGGTGTCGGAGCTCGTCGCCGCCGCGGCCGACGAGGGGTGGTTGCGGCCCGAGGTCGACCCGCGCCTCGCCGAGCGACTCGTCTTCGGCATGATCAACTCGATCGCCGAGTGGTACCGCCCCGACGGGGATGCCGACAAGCTCGCCGACACGGTCGTCGCGGTCGCGGTCGACGGCCTCCGCGCCGCCGGTCGCTAGCTCGCGAGGGGTCGCGTTTCGGGCCTTCGCGGCCGCGAATGGCCGCGAAACACGACCCCTCGCGACCACCTTCAGGCCGCGACGGGCTCCTTCGCCACGAGGGTGAGCACGTCGTACGTGGCGACGACGGCATCCTCCTGGTTCTTCAGCACGGCATCCCACCGCACCTCGCCGTACTCGTCGGTCTCGCGCGGCGTGATCTGCTTCGCGGTGAGCTCGACGCGGATGCTGTCGCCGGGCGATACCGGCGTGAGGAACCGCAGGTTCTCGAGCCCGTAGTTGGCGAGCACCGGACCCGGCTCGGGGTCGACGAAGAGCCCCGCCGCCCACGACACGAGCAGGTAGCCGTGCGCGACGCGGCCCGGGAAGAACGGGTTGGCCGCGGCGGCCTCCTCGTCCATGTGCGCGTAGAACGTGTCGCCCGTGAACGCGGCGAACGTCTCGATGTCAGCGAGAGTCACCTCGCGTGAGCCCGAGATGACCTGGTCGCCGAGCACGAGCTCCGCGAGGCTCTTGCGGAACGGATGCCGCCCGCCCGGCTGCGACGCGGCACCGGCGTGCCACACGCCCGTGAGCGCCGTGAGCATCGCGGGGGAGCCCTGCACCGCGGTGCGCTGCATGTGGTGCAGCACCGCGCGCATCCCGCCGAGCTCCTCGCCGCCGCCCGCGCGGCCGGGGCCGCCGTGCACGAGGCTCGGCAGCGGGGAGCCGTGGCCGGTCGAGGAGCGCGCGTCGTCGCGGTCGAGCAGCAGGATGCGCCCGTTGTAGGCGGCGGCGCGGTTCACGAGGGCGACCGCGAAACCGGGGTCGTGCGTCGCGACGCTCGTGACGAGCGACCCGCCGCCGCGCGCGATGAGGTCGGCCGCCTCGTCGACGGTCTCGTAGGTGAGGAGCGATGACACGGGGCCGAACGCCTCGGTCTCGTGCACGACATCGCCCGCTCCGGTCGGGAACCTCAGCAGGAGCGGCGCGACGAAGGCGCCCTCGGGGGCGAGCCCGCGCGAGCCGTCGGCGTGCGTCACCTCGGGGGCGTCGGTCGAGCCGAGCACGATCTCGCCGCCCGCGGCGGTGAGCCTGCCGACCTGGCGCAGCACCTCGTCGCGCTGCTCGATCGACGCGAGCGGGCCCATCGTGACGCCTTCGCCGCGCGGGTCGCCGAGCACCGTGCGCTCCGCGATCCTGGCGCCGACCGCATCGACGACGGCCCCCACCGACGCGGCGGGCACGATCGCCCGGCGGATGGCGGTGCACTTCTGCCCCGCCTTCGTCGTCATCTCGGCGACGAGCTGCTTGACGTACGCGTCGAACTCGGGCGTGCCGGCGATCGCGTCGGGCCCGAGCACCGACGCGTTGATCGAGTCGGTCTCGCTCGTGAAGCGCACGCCGCCCGTCTGCACGGCGTCGTGCGAGCGCAGACGCTCCGCGGTCGAGGCGGAGCCCGTGAACGCGACGAGGTCGCCGAGTCGCAGGTGGTCGAAGAGCGTCGGGATGCTGCCCGACACGAGCGAGAGCGTTCCGGCGGGCAAGAGGCCGCTCTCGACCAGGATGCGCACGAACGCCTCCGCGAGGTAGCCCGTCGGGGTCGCGGGCTTCACGACCGTCGGCATCCCGGCCAGGAACGCGGGCGCGAACTTCTCGAGCGACCCCCACACCGGGAAGTTGAACGCGTTGATCTGCACGGCGACGCCGGGGAGACGGGTGTAGATGTGACGCCCCAGGAAACTGCCGTCCTTCGAGAGCACCTCGGCGGGGCCGTCGACGTAGACGGTCGTGTTCGGCAGCTCGCGGCGGCCCTTCGAGGCGTAGGTGAAGAGCACGCCGATGCCGCCGTCGACATCCACCCACGAGTCGGCCTTCGTCGCGCCGGTCTGCGCGGAGATCGCGTACAGCTCCTCCTTGCGTTCGGTGAGCGCGAGGGCGAACTGCTTGAGCAGCAGCGCGCGCTGGTGGAACGTGAGCGCGCCGAGGCTCGCCTGACCGACCGTGCGGGCGTGCTCGAGGGCCGCACCGAGGTCGAGTCCGGTCGTCGAGACGCGGGCCACGGGATCGCCCGTCGAGGCGTCGAGCACGGTCGCGGCGTCGACGTCGGCGGCGGGCGTCCACCACGCGTCGTTCACGTACGAGGGGAGGAGGTCGGTCATGGTCAGCTTCCGGTCGAGGTATCGGAGGGCCAGGTGAAGAATCCCTGGCCGGACTTCTTGCCCAGGTGGCCGGCGGCCACGAGGTCGCGCAGCAGCTGCGGCGGCTCGAAACGTTCCCCGAGGCGCGACGCGAGGTAGTCGGCGATGTCGAGCCGCACATCCAGCCCCACGAGGTCGGTCGTGCGCAGCGGCCCGGTCTGGTGCCGGTAGCCGAGTTCCATCGCGGCGTCGATGTCCGCAGGTGTCGCGACGCCCTCCTCGACCATGCGGATCGCCTCGAGCGCGATCGCGACCCCGAGTCGCGATGAGGCGAAGCCGGGGGAGTCGGTCACGGTGACGGGCGTCTTGCCGAGCGCCCGCACCCAGTCCTGCGCGCGGGACACAAGGGCGTCGGGCGTCGCGGCGCCGCGCACGACCTCGACGAGCGACGACGCGGGCACGGGGTTGAAGAAGTGCAGGCCGAGGAAGCGCTCGGGCCGCTCGAGGCTCGCGGCGAGATCGTCGATCGAGAGCGACGACGTGTTGCTCGCGAGCACGGCATCCGCTTCGAGCAGCCGCTCGACGCCGGTGAGCGCCTCCGTCTTGAGGTCGGGCAGCTCGGGCACGGCCTCGACGACGAGGTCGCGGTCGGCGAGGGCGCCACGGTCGGCGGTAACGGTGAGGGCGGCGAGCAACTCCTCGCGCGCGAGGGCGGTCGACCCGCGCTCGACGCTGCGGTCGACGGCCGTGCGGATGCCGGCGCCGGCCCGCTCGAGGAAGTCCGGTTGGTCGACGACGACGACGTCGGCGCCGGCGAGCAGGAAGGCGTGCGCGATGCCGCCTCCCATCCGGCCGCCGCCGAGCACGCCGACGCGCGTGGGCACGTTCACGTCTTCTTCCTCTCGAGGAACTCCGTCATGCGCCGGTGCTTCTCGGGCGACTCGAAGAGCACGGCTTGCGTCTGCTCGTCGACCGCGGGATGCGCGCTCCGCGGGGCGGCCAGCACGGCCTTCGTGAGGCGCGTGGCGAGGGGGTCGTTCTTCGCGATCCGGTCGGCGAGTTCGTGCGCGGTCGCGAGCAGCTCGCTCGAGGGCACCACTCGACTGACGAGGCCCGCCGCGAGGGCCTCCGTCGCGTCGAGGGTGCGGCCCGTCAGCAGCAGTTCGGCGGCGAGGGCGTGACCGACGATCTCGGGCAGCCGCCAGGTGGCCCCTGCGGCGGCGAGGATGCCGAGCCCCGTCTCGGGGTTGCCGATCTTCAGGCCCTCGCCGGCGATGCGGAGGTCGGCGGCGTAGGCGAGCTCGGCGCCGCCGCCGAGGGTCCAGCCGTCGATCGCGGCGATGACGGGCATCGGCAGGCGCGCGATGCGGTCGAAGACGCGCGAGTTGACGCCCTCGAGCGCGTCGGACGCACGGCGGTCGCGCAGTTCGGCGATGTCGGCGCCCGACGCGAACACCTCCGTCGAGCCGGCGAGGATCAGGATGCGCGGCGTCGCCTCGAGCTCGGCGCAGACCTCGTGCAGCTCGGCGACCATCGCGCGCGAGATCGCGTTGCGCACGTCGGGTCGGTCGAGCACGACCTCGACGCGGTCGTCGGAGCGCGTGACCCGGAGCTCGCTCACATCCGCTCCAGGATCATCGCCTGACCCTGCCCGACGCCGACGCACATCGTCGCGAGACCGTAGCGGGCATCCTCACGCTCCATGCGCGCGAGCAGCGTGACGACGAGGCGCGAGCCGCTCGATCCGAGAGGGTGCCCGAGCGCGATCGCCCCGCCATCGGCGTTGACGATGGCTTCGTCGAGCCCGAGCCGCCGCATGCTCGCGAGCGACTGGGTCGCGAAGGCCTCGTTCAGCTCGACGGCGCCGAGGTCGCCGATGCCGAGACGTGCGCGGGCGAGGGCCTTCTCTGTCGCGGGCACCGGGCCGAGACCCATGATCTCGGGGGCGATCCCGGCGGATGCGGCGGTGACGACGCGGGCCCGGGGCACGAGGCCGAGGCGTTCCACGGCGGCGCCGCTCGCGACGACGATCGCCGAGGCGCCGTCGTTGAGCGAGCTGGAGTTGCCCGCCGTGACGACGCTGCCGCCGCGCACGACGGGGGAGAGCTTCGCGAGCACCTCGGCGGTGGTCCCGGGACGAGGCCCTTCGTCGGTGTCGACGACGCCGCTCGGGGTCTCGACGCCGACGATCTCTGCGGCGAACCGGCCGGCGGAGATCGCGGCGAGGGCGCGCTCGTGCGACCGCACGGCGAAGGCGTCGGCGTCGTCGCGGGTGATCCCGTCGAGGCGGGCGACCTCCTCCGCGGTCTCGGGCATCGCGAAGGTGGCCTTGTCGCGTGCAGCGAGCCTCGGGTTGGTGAAGCGCCAGCCGATCGAGGTGTCGAAGGCATCCCCGGGCTTGGCCCACGCCTTCGCCGGCTTGGTCTGCACCCACGGCGCACGGGTCATCGACTCGACCCCGCCCGCGACGATGAGGTCGGCGTCGCCCGCGCGGATGGCCTGCGCGGCCTGGGCGATCGCGGTCATGCCGGAGGCGCACAGGCGGTTGACCGTGAAGCCCGGGATGTCGTCGGGCAGTCCCGCGAGCAGCACGGCCATGCGGGCGACGTTGCGGTTGTCTTCGCCGGCCTGGTTGGCGGCGCCGAGGACGACCTCGTCGAGTTCGGACGCCGGGATGCCCGCGCGGCGTACCGCTTCGCCCAGGACGAGCGCCGCGAGGTCGTCGGGCCTGACCGAGGCGAGGGCTCCGCCGTACCGGCCGACCGGCGTGCGGACTCCGCCGACGAGATACGCGTCCACGCCACCTCCGAATTACTGACCGATCGTTCGGTCAAGTCTTTCGCGTCGGAGGGGTGCGTGTCAACCGGGCCGGAGTTCAGTCGTCGTCGAGCTCCTCATCCGGTCGTCCCGGACGCACGACGGCCGTGTCGGCGACGTCGATGCGCGTCGCACCGTTCGTGCCTTCGCTCAGCGTGATGCGCGGGGCGGCATCCTCGGGGTCGGCTTTCGGGGCGCGCGTCAGTTCTTCGCGACGGGCTTCGGGGTCGACGAGCTCTTCCGGTGTCATGTGCCGACCCTCCCCCGCGCGGGCTCGAGACGGCACCCCCTTGACGCGAGGGGTCGCGTTTCGGGGATTCGATTCCGCGCGAGTGCCCCACGCGCGCCCCCTCGCGGTGTCGGCGGGGAGGTCAGGGATGCGCGAGCGCGTCGGCGGCGACCGCCGCGCCGGCGACCAGGCCGGCCGCGACCGCCGTACCGATCGACTGCATCGGCCCCGGCAGCTCGCGCACGTGGGCCGTGTCGCCCGCCGCGTAGACGCCCGCGCGGCTCGTGCGTCCCATCGCGTCGATGAGCACCGCTCCGCTCGGGCCGACCTCGAGTCCGAGCGCGGCGACGAGCGGTGAGACGCGGATCGTCGACGCCGCGAACAGGCCGGCGACGTCGAGCGTCGAGCCGTCGTCGAGGGTGAGGCGGAGGCCATCCCCGTGGTCGTCGACGCGGACGAGTCCTTCCACCGGCACGAGGTCGTCGGTGATCGGTCGCAGCAACCCGCTCAGGTGGGCGAGTCGCGCCTCGTCGGGCGCGAGGATGCCGACCCGCTGTCCGGCGAACTCGTGGCCGTGGCAGAACGGGCAGTGGGCGATCTTGCGGCCCCACTGCTCGGCGAGCCCCGGGATGTCGGGCAGCTCGTCGCGCACCCCTGTGGCGAGCACGATCGCTCGGGCCGACTCGCGGTGGCCGTCGGGGAAGGCGACCGTGAAGTCGCCGGCGTCGCCGCGCACCTCGGCCGCGCGGCCGTCGGCGAGCTCCACGGTGCCGTAGCCCGCCAGGTCCCGCCGCGCGGCGGCGCGCAGGTCGGCGGGCGGTGTGCCGTCGAACCCGATGAGGTTGTGCAGGTGCTCGGCCGGGGCATTGCGGTAGTCGCCCGAATCGACGAGCAGCACCGAGCGGTGGATGCGGCCGAGGGTGAGGGCGGCCTGGAGTCCGGCGGGTCCGCCGCCGAGGATGATCGCGTCGTACATGTCTCTCCTTGCGTTCTCCAGCATCCTGTGACTTCATGTCGACATGAAGTCAAGTCCGTGGTCCATCGGCGACACCGCCGCGCGGTTCAGCCTGCCGACGCACGTGCTGCGGCACTAGGAGGACGTCGGGCTGCTCGACCCCGCGCGCGACAGCGGCGGCCGTCGCCGGTACACCGACGGGGACGTCGTGCGCGTCGCGGTGATCGTGCGCAGCAAGGCCGCCGGCATGACGCTCGACCAGATCCGCGTGCTGCTCGACGAGGAGGCACCCGAGCGGCACGCCATCCTCGAGTCGCACCTCGACGACCTCGACCGGCGGATGCGCGAACTCGAACGTGCGCGCGAGATGACGGCGCACGCCTTCGAGTGCGAGCAGCACGACATCGCGACCTGCCCGCGATTCGTGGAGACCGTCGCCGACCTGCTCGACGGAGGGACCTGGCCGGTCGATAGGGTCGGAGCGTGACTCCCCGTCGGCGCCCGATCTTCGGCTGGATCGCGTTCTCGCTGATCCTCGTGGCGGCGGTCGTCGTCGGCGGTGCCGTGGTCTACGGCTACCTGCAGACGCAGGACGCGTTCGTGCAGGGTCCGCCCTGGTTCGTCGTCACCGGGTCGGTGGCCGCGATCCCGCTCGGCGTCCTGTGTCTCCTCGGGCTCGTGCTCGGCATCGTGGGCCTCGCGCGGCGCGAGCGACCCGGCTGGCCGGCCGTCGCCGCGGTCGTGCTCGCCCTTCCCGGGTTCGGCTCTCTCGCGTTCGCGGCGTTCGCGGCGTTCACCGTGCTGACCTCGTGCGCGGGGCCTGCCGGGGCCTGCGGCTAGACGTCACGGCGGGCGCCCGGCATCCTTCCCGGCCGCGTCCCTTAGACTGTGGCGGGCCGTTTCTGCCTCGGGGCGTAGCTCAGCTTGGTAGAGCGCCCGCTTTGGGAGCGGGAGGTCGCAGGTTCAAATCCTGTCGCCCCGACCATCAGCCCCACACCTTTCATCCACCCCAGGAGACGTATTCCCATGGTCACGACGACCGTCGAGCGCCTGTCGCCCACCCGCGTGAAGCTGAACATCACCGTGACGCCGGAGGAGCTCAAGCCGAGCATCACCCACGCGTACCAGCACATCGCCGAGTCGGTGAACATCCCCGGCTTCCGCAAGGGCAAGGTGCCGCCGCCCATCATCGA
>NZ_JBMRCP010000027.1:0-23428 GCF_057350545.1 Pseudolysinimonas sp.
GCATGGGAAGCCGGCTCGGCCGTTCGCTGCCGAAGCCGCTCACCGAACTCAGCGACGGCCGCAGCATCATGCGGCAGCAGATGGACAACATCCACCAGGCCTTCGGCGCCGACGTCCACGTGACGACGGTCGTCGGCTACAAGCTCGAGCACATCGTCGAGGCGTTCCCCGACAACACGTACGTGTACAACGAGCGCTACGACCAGACCAACACCTCGAAGTCGCTCCTCCGCGCGCTGCAGGCGTCGAAGGACGGCGGCGTGCTGTGGATGAACGGCGACGTCGTGTTCGACCCCGAGGCGCTCGTGCGCGCCGGCGACCTCGTCGCCCGCGACCAGAGCTTCGTGAGCGTCAACACGGCCAAGGTGTCCGACGAAGAGGTCAAGTACACGACCGACGCCGAGGGCAACATCGCCGAGCTGTCGAAGACCGTCGTCGGCGGTCTCGGCGAGGCCGTGGGCATCAACTTCGTGTCGCGCGACGACAAGGCGGCGCTCATCCGTCGCCTGCAGCAGGTCGGCGACCAGGACTACTTCGAGCGCGGCATCGAGGTCGCGATCGAGCTCGACGGCCTCAAGTTCCGTCCGGTCGACATCTCCGACCTCTACGCGGTCGAGATCGACTTCGCCGAAGACCTCGAGCGCGCCAACCTCTTCGTCTGACACTCTCGCCGGGTCTGACACTTCTGTCGGGTTAATTGCACATTGCTCCGTCGTCCGCGTGCAATCTGCAACTGACGGGACGCGCCAGTAGGTTTATCCCGTGACCGTCGACGATCCCGCGCGCCCGCTCGCGCGCCGTCGCTGGTCGCCGTTCGTGCGCTACCGCCGATCGCTCTGGCTGCTGACGACGCGCGACCTCAAGGTGCGCTACTCGACGAGCGCGCTCGGCTACCTGTGGTCGATCCTCGATCCGCTCGTGATGGCGGGCATCTACTGGTTCGTCTTCACGCAGGTCTTCGGTCGTGACGTCGGCCACGAGCCGTACATCCTGTTCCTGCTGACCGCGCTGCTGTCGTGGATGTGGTTCAGCGGCGCGATCTCGGATGCCACACGCGCCTTCACGCGCGAGGCGAAGCTCATCCGCTCCACGACCATCCCGCGCACCATCTGGGTCGCCCGGCTCGTGCTGAGCAAAGGCATCGAGTTCGTGCTCGCGATCCCGGTGCTGGCGATCTTCTTCGTCTTCAACATGGGTGAGCGGGCCGACGGCACCCCGGGAGCCGAGCTGCACCTCGAGGCGCTCTGGTGGCTGCTCGCGGTGCCGCTGCAGGCCGCGCTCACGCTCGGGATCGGGCTGCTCGTCGCCCCACTCGTCGTGTTCTTCCGCGACCTCGAACGCGCCGTGAAGCTCGTGCTGCGGTTCCTGTTCTACGCGTCCCCGATCATCTACGGCCTGCACGATCTGCCCGCCGACCTGCAGTTCTGGGGTTCACTCAATCCGTTGGCCGGCATCTTCTCGCTGTACCGGGCGGCGTTCTTCCCCGAGCAGCTCGACTGGTTCGCGGTCGCCGTGAGCGTCGGCATGACCGCGGTCTTCCTCGTCGTCGGCTACCTCGTGTACCGCGCGAGCATCCGTCGCGTGCTCAAGGAGATCTGATGACCGAGGGTGCGATCGAGGTCACCGGGATCGGTGTGCGGTTCCGCCGCAACCGCGGCGCGCGCCGCAGCTTCAAGGACCTGTTCTCGGGGCGCACGCGTCGACGCCGCCCCGACGACTTCTGGGCGCTGCGCGACGTGTCGTTCACGGTCGCTCCGGGCGAGGCGATCGGCGTCGTCGGGCGCAACGGGCAGGGCAAATCGACGCTGCTCAAGCTCGTCGCCCAGGTGATGATCCCCGACGAGGGTCGCGTGCAGGTGCAGGGCGGCGTCGCGCCGCTCATCGAGATCACCGGCGGATTCGTCAACGACCTCACGGTGCGCGACAACGTCAACCTCACCGCCGGGCTGCACGGCATGACGAAGGCCGAGATCGCGGAGCGCTTCGACGAGATCATCGGCTTCGCCGAGCTCGAGAAGTTCGTCGACACCCCGTACAAGCACCTGTCGAGCGGCATGAAGGTGCGACTCGCGTTCGCCGTCATCTCGCGACTCGAGGAACCGATCATCCTCGTCGACGAGGTGCTCGCCGTCGGCGACGCCGCGTTCAAGGCGAAGTGCTACACGCGCATCGAGGAGCTGCTCGCCGGCGGCCGCACGCTGTTCTTCGTCTCGCACAGCGAGAAGGACCTGCTGCGGTTCTGCACGCGCGGCCTCTACCTCGACAAGGGGCGGCTCGTGCTCGACGCCCCCATCCGCGACGTCGTCGCCCGCTACAACGCCGACTACGGCGTCAAGTAGTGGCGCGATCCGGCGTCGACAGAGAAGAGTGGATGCCGTGAGCGAACTCGAGACGATCGACGCGGCCCGTCAGCGGTCGCGTTTCGAGCGCGGGTTCGACGCCGTGCTCTCGGTGCAGCGCCCCGTGGTGCTCGCGCACATCCGCAGCATCCGCTCGCGTCGACCCGACGCGACACCGACGCAGCTCATCGCGATCCTCGAGCGGCGCTACCTGACCGCGGTCACGACCGGTGGCGCACTCGTCGGCGCGTCGGCGGCGATCCCCGCGGTCGGGATCGGTGCGTCGCTCGCGCTGTCGGGCGTCGAGACCGCGGGATTCCTCGAAGCCACGGCGCTGTTCGCCCAGTCGGTCACCGAGGTGCACGGCATCGCGGTCGACGACCCCGAGCGCGCGAGCACCCTCGTGATGACGATGATGCTCGGGCAGGGCGGGCAAGACCTGCTGAAGCAGTTCGCCGGCCAAGCGGCGGGCGGCGCGGGCCGTTCGGCTTTCTGGGGCGAGACGATCACCAAGAACCTGCCCTCGGCGGCACTCGGGCCCATCGCCGACCGGATCCAGAAGATGTTCGTGAGGCGCTTCGCCGCGACGCAGAGCGGGTCGGTCGTCGGGCGGATGATCCCGTTCGGAATCGGCGCCGTCGTGGGCGGTGGCGGCAACCACCTCATGGGGCGTCGGGTCGTGAAGTCGGCGCGCACCGCGTTCGGTCCCGCGCCGGCAGGGTTCCCCGCGAATCTGGAGCCGCGGCCCAAGGAGCCGAAGGCGCCCCGCACGCCGAAGGCGGTCAGGGCCCCGAAGACCCCGAAGGCGCCGAAGGCGGCGCGACCGGTGAAGGCGGCGCGCGCCGCGAAGCCGAAGCGGCTGCCTCGAGGTCGGGCGACCTACCCGATGCTGCCGCCTGCCTCCTCCGGCGAGGACTGACCGCGGCGTCAGTCGGGCTGGGGCACCGACTCCTCGTCGGAGTCGTCGCCGTCTTCGTCGTCGAGAGGGTCGTGCTCGACACGCGGCTCACCCAGATGCAGCGCAGCCTGCTCCTCCCAGCGCGCGACGAGCAGGTCGATCGCGGCGTGGAAGCGCGCGGTCGACGAACCCGGGGTCGTGTCGCCGAAGTGGTGCTCGGCCCAGTGGGCGAGGTTCGCCCGCGACTCCTCGTCGTGGATCACCCGGTCGAGGAAGCCGAGCGGGTCGGCGAGGTCGGCGGTCGACATCCATTCGGCGTGCGAGAGGAAGCCCGACTCGTCGAGCTGCGCCGTCGGCGATGCCGGGCGCGTGACGACGAGCGGTTTGCCGGTGGCGAGGCGGTCGTAGACCATCGCGGAGACGTCGGTGACCTGCACGTCGGCGATCGCGATCTGCCAGCCGAGCTCGCCACCCTCGTCGAAGAGGTGCCCGGCGGACGGGTCGGCCGCGTTCGCGGCGGCGATCATGCGTTGAATCCGCTCGTTCGCGTCGCGGTACTCGCGTGAGTTGACGCCGCTGCGCGGGTGGGGGCGGAAGATGAGCCGGTGCGTCGACGAGGCGAGCACCGCCTCGGCGATCGCGACGCCGTGGGATGCGATCGAGCCGTAGGCCATCGTCGGGCGATCGCCCTCCCAGGTGGGGGCGTAGAACACGACGGTGCGCCCGTTGCCCTCGAACGGCACGTGGTCGTCGAGGTGGTCGGACTGCGGGCGGCCGATCGGGATGGCGCGCGCCGCGACGTCGTAGGTCCAGAGCTTCTTGGCAAGCCGGTCGAGGGCCGCCTGACCCGCGACGAAGGCGTAGTCGTACGCCTTGTACTGGTTCGACGTCATGTAGATCTTGTCGGACTCGCCGTGGTTGATGAACACGTGCCACATGCGCCCGTACCGGAACATCTGGAAGTTCTTGATGTTCTGGTTGACGTAGAGCATCGTCGCCAGGTCTTGCTCTTCGAGGAAGCCTTCGATGTCGGTGACGGTGCGCAGGTAGAGCACCGGAACGGGTGACTCCTCGCGGATGGTCAGGTACGCACCCGGGCTGCGCGCGATGATCGCGACGCCGCGGTGCTTCGCGAGCTCGGCGAGCGGCGCGTACCACTGGCGGATCTGGTAGAGGTTCACGCGGGTGTCAGCGAAGTACACGGCGACCTGGATGCTGCCGGGCGCGGGTCGAGCGGCGGACTCCGCGACACGGTTCGCCTCGTTGCGGGTACGGCGGTTCCGCAGCCCGTTGCGCAGCACCTTTCGCGCCGTGCGTGCGTCGCCGAGCAGTCGTCCGAAGACACTCATCCGGAACCTCCCGCCACGATTCAACCAGCCCTGCGACCCGGCTGCCCCGGGGGTGACGCCCGTGACAGAATCGTGACCGAGCCGCCGACGGCGGCGGACGAGAGGTCCCCGCACCCCCGCCATGGCGAGATTCACGTTCGGCGCCGGCAACGCGCGCAAACTCCTGCGCGTCCCGCTGTACGCCCTCGGCGCGTTCGCCTCGCGCGTCGTGCCGCGGACGCCGCGTCTCTGGGTGTTCGGGTCGGGCATCGGGCTGGGTGAGGGCGCACTCCCCCTGTACCGCGCCGCGCGCGAACGCCTGCCCGAGGGCACGCGACTCGTGTGGCTCGCGTCGACGGAGGCCGAGCTCGCCGAGGCGCGCGCGCTCGGTCTCGACGCGGAGCGCAAGGCGGGGTGGCGAGGCTTCCGGCTGACGCTCCGCGCGAAGGTGCTCGTCGTGACGCACGGCTTCGGCGACGTCAACCGGTTCGGCACGCGCGGCGGGTTCGTCGTGCAGCTGTGGCACGGCATCCCGCTCAAGCGCCTGCACCTCGACTCGCCAGCGACGCTGCGCATCTCGGGGGTGCCCGACCACCGCCTCGTGCGGGGTCTGCTCGCGTGGGCGTACCGCCGAGCCGGTCGCGGCATCCGCCTGTTCCCCGTCGCCTCCGAGCTCGTCGCCGCGCGCATCGTGTCGGCGTTCGGGGTGCCGCGCGCGAACGTCGTCGTCACCGGTGATCCGCGCGACGACGCGCTCGTCGCCGCGCATCCGGAACCGCTGCTCGACGCGGGGTCGTCGCGCGCGATCCTGTACGCACCCACCTGGCGCGACGGCGCGCCCGACCCCGTCGTGCCGACGGGCGAGCAGTGGGCGGCGATCGCGGAGTTCCTCGACCGCCGCGACGCGGTGCTCTACGTGCGCGCGCATCCGCTCGGGGCGGGTGACTATGCGGCCGGGCCGGCGAGCAGCGCCCGCATCAGGATGCTCGGTGCCGACCGGGTACGCGACGTCAACGCCGTACTGCCCGAGGTCGACGTGCTGCTCACCGACTACTCGTCGATCGCGTTCGACTTCTCGCTGCTCGGGCGACCGACGGTGTTCCTCGCCGCCGACCTCGAGCAGTACGCCAAACGTCGCGGGCTGTACGACGGCTACCGCGAGTTCAGCGGAGGCCGCTACGCGTCGGGGTGGGCGGGGGCGCTCGACCTGCTCGAAGCTGCCCTCGACGGTGACTCCGATGCCCTCCGGCACGCGGAGTGGCTCTCGTCCGAGTACGTCGACGTCGCTCCGGGCGGTGCGACGGAGCGCGTGCTCGACGAGGTGCTCTCTCGACTCGAGGGTGCGGGTTCTCTCCCCGTCGACCGCCGCCCCCGGCCCGCGGTCGCGGTGGAGCCGTCCGACGGCGCGACCCTGCGGGTGCGTATCGCCGGCGACGTGTCGGCCGCGCGGCTCGAAGGTCGCCGGGCACGGGCGGACGGCATCCTGACCCGCGACGGTGATGAGACGGTCGCGACGTTCGAGTTGCTCGCCTCGCGGTGGGGCGCCGACGGACTCGCGCTGCCGTCCGACGACTACCGCCTTCAGCTCGCGTCGTCGGTGGGGTGGAGCTCTCGTGTCGTCGCGACGGGCGCGGCACGGCTGACGCACGAGTTGTTCCACGCGACCGCGGCGGCACGAGCCGGGGGCCTCGTCGTCGCGATCACGGCGCCCCTCGCCGACGACGAGCGTGGGGCCCGGGCGCAGTCGCGACTCGAACGCGCCTACCGCTCCTCCCGCCCGACGGCAGAGGACGCGGTGTTCTTCGAGAGCTTCTACGGGCAGACGGCGTCGTGCAATCCGCTCGGCATCGACCGCGCTCTCGCCGAGCTCTCCCCCGCCACGCGTCGGTACTGGAGCGTGGTCGACGGGTCGGTCGCGATTCCGGAGGGAGGTATCCGGCTCATCGAGGGTTCGCAGGCGTGGTGGCGCGTGCGCGGATCCGCCCGGGCTCTCGTCGTCAACGACTGGCTGCGCAAGCGCTACCGCCGGCGCCGCCATCAGAAGGTGCTGCAGACCTGGCACGGCACGATGCTCAAGAAGCTCGCACTCGACAGGGGTCTCGGGCTGCGCACCCGTATCGCCGTGCTGCGGGAGCGCGATCGGTGGGATGTGCTGCTCGCACAGAACCCGTATGCCGCGCGCATCTTCCGCTCGGCGTATGCGATGAAGCGACCGATCTGGGAGGAGGGGTACCCGCGCAACGACGTGCTGCACGACCCGGTGCGGGCCGCGCACGTGCGCTCGGTCGTGGGTGTACCCGCGGATGCTCGCGTCGTGCTGTACGCCCCGACGTGGCGCGACGACCGCACCGAGATGGTGGACTTCGTCGACCTCGCGGCCTTCGCCGCCGAGCTCGGACCCGACCACGTGCTGCTCGTGCGCGGCCACTCGCGCACGCTGCGCCACGGGCAGGATCTCTTCGGCCCCGGGCTGATCGACGTCACGAGCTATCCGGACATGGCCGACCTGCTCGACGTCGCCGACCTGCTCGTCACCGACTACTCGTCGGTCATGTTCGACTTCGCCGCGACGGCGCGCCCGATCGTGTTCTTCACCCCCGACCTCGCGCACTACAGCGCCGACCTCCGCGGGTTCTACTTCGACCTGCTCGCCGAAGCCCCGGGCCCGGTGGTCTCGACGCGGGAGGGGTTGCGGGATGCCGTGCTCGCGTCGGCCGATGGGCAACCGGAGTTCGCGGCGCGGGCGGCGGCGTGGCGGGAGCGATTCACCCCGCGCGACGACGGCTCGGCCGGTGCGCGCGTCGTGGGGCGGATGCTCGCCGAAGGGTGGCTCGACCCCGCCTCGGTGGTCGAGTAGCGCCGTAGGCGCGTGTCTGCTCGGTGGTCGAGTAGCGCCGTAGGCGCGTGTCGAGACCTAGCTCTCCGTGCGGGACCGGTCGACGTTGTCGCGCGCACCCCGCAGGAGCCCGACGAGGAACCCGGCACCCCAGCTCAGGTGCACCGTCGCGAGCACGACCATGAGACGAAGCCGGTCGGCGAGCGACCCGGGGGTGGTGACCGCCGCGATGACGAGAAGTGCGAGGTAGAGGATCGGCCCGAGGAACACGAGCGAGACGATCCACGCGAGCACCGTCGGCAGCACCCCTGACACGAGCAGCGGGATCGCGACGAGCGACAGCACGAACGAGGCGAGCAGCACGGGGGGTGCGAAGAAGCGCAGCGGGTTCTTGCCGCCGAGCCGCCGCACGAGCTCACCGCGCCACACGCCGGTCGCGTGGAACTGCCGCCGCAGCTTCTGCAGGGTGTCGCGCGGCCAGTACGTCACCCGCAGCTGCGGGTCGAGCCAGACGATGTGGCCCGCCTGGCGGAGACGGTAGTTGAGCTCCCAGTCTTCTCCGCGGCGCAGGGTCTCGTCGAAGCCGCCGACTTCGCGCAGCGCGTCGGCGCGCATGACGCCCATGTAGGCCGACTCCGCCGGCCCTTCGGTGGCATGCTCGCCGTGGTAGGCGCCGCCGCCGAGCCCGTAGCGGCTGTTGTAGGCGTGGGCGACGGCGGCCTGCAGGCCGGGCTTGCCGGTGGCGACCATGATGCCGCCGAGGCTGGCCGCGCCGGTGCGCGCGAGAGTCGCGACGGCGCGGCTCGTGTAGCCGGGTGAGAGTTCGGTGTGCGCGTCGACGCGCATGATGATCGGATGCCGACTCGCCGCGATCGCGAGGTTGAGCCCGATCGGGATGTCCATCCCGGGGTTGTCGACCACGCGGATGCGCGGGTCGGCGGCGACGAGCCGCGTCACGATGCCGTCGGTGCCGTCCGTGGAGGGGCCGACCGCGAGCACGATCTCGAAGTCGCCCGGGTGGTCTTGTTCGACGATGCTCGCGATGGCCGACTCGAGGTAGCCGGCTTCGTTGAGCACGGGCATGACGTACGAGACGGCGGCCGGCTTCGGCATCCTGTGCACCCTCCCGGCTGACCGGGCCGGCGCGATGCCGGACCCGGTCGAGCCTACCAATCGGAGGGTGCGCGGCCGTGGCGGGTCGCGTTACCGCGCGACGTACTCCCCGAGCGTGACTGTCACGGTCGTCGAGTCGTCTCCTCGCACGTAAGTCAGTTCGACCTCGTCGCCGGCGCCGTGCAGTCGCACCTGCGCGGTGAGGTCGACGCTGCTCGTGATGGGCGCTCCGCCGAACTCGGTGACGATGTCGCCCTGCTGGAGTCCGATGCCGGCGGCTGCGCCGTCCGCGGTGACGTCCTGGATGACCGCCCCGACGATGGAGCCGTCGGAACTGGATGCGTCGCGCACCGTGGCCCCGAGCAGCCCGTGGGTCGCGACGCCGTTTTCGATGAGCTCGTTCGCGACGCGCTTCGCGAGGTCGGCGGGGATGGCGAAGCCGACGCCGATGGACCCGCCGGTCGTGCTCGTGCCGCCCGCGTTGGCGATGGCCACGTTGATGCCGACCAGTTCGCCCGCGGAATTCACGAGCGCGCCGCCGGAGTTGCCGGGGTTGATCGCAGCGTCGGTCTGGATCACGGGCACCGAGATGGTCCCCGATCCACCCGTCGTCTGCTGCCCGGGGATGTCGAAGTTGAACGGGTTCTGGCCGCCCTCGTCTCCGTCGTCGGTGCCGTCATCGGGCACAGCCGACGACGCGATCTGGATGCTGCGGTCGAGGGCGCTGACGATCCCGTCGGTGACGGTGTTGGAGAGGCCGAGCGGGGCGCCGATCGCGACGACGCGGTCTCCGACGTCGAGGGCGTCGACGTCACCGAACTCGATGGGCGTGAGTCCGCTCGCGTCGATCAGCTTGATGACGGCCAGGTCGACGATCGGGTCGTTGCCGACGACTTCGGCGCGGAAGATGCGGCCGTCGGCGGTGGTGACCTCGATCGTGCCGTCGCTTGACGCGCCGTCGAGGGTGATCACGTGATTGTTGGTGAGCACGTAGCCGTCGTCGCTGAGGATCACACCCGAGCCGGTGCCCGCGCCGTTCGAGGCGGCGACGGCGATGGTGACGACCGAGGGGCCCGCCTTCGCGGCGACGGCGTTGACGACGTTGACGCCGTCGGGGTCGTTCACGGTGATGGTCTGCGGGGAGGCGACGGTCTGCTGATCGGTTCCTGTGGCCGAGGCGACCGCCCACGCCGCGATCCCGGCGCCGGAGGCTCCGCCGACGAGGGCGCCGACGGCGAGTCCGGCGATGAGGAGCCCGGCGCCGGTGCGTTGCTTCGGCGCCGCGGGCGGGGTGGATGCCGGCTGCGCGAATGCGGGCGGCGCCGGGGTGTCTGCGGCTGGCGGCGCCGCCGGCGCTGCCGCAACGGTCTTGGCGGCGGTCGGGTCGACGGTCGTCGGCGGGGTGGCGGCGGGGTCGACGGCTGTCGACGCGGCGGCGGCGGTCGCGCGGGGGCGGCGGACGCGTGGGGCGGGGTTCGGGTTTGACTCGGACATCGAGTGCTCCTTTCGGCGCTGCCAGCATCCCGCCGAATCCTGTGGGTTCTTTATGGCCGCGCTGGGAGCCTAATCGGCAGCCGGGAACGGATCGTCAGCATCCCGGCCCCGAAGGGTTCGCGAGACAGTCGTGTTCGACGAGAACCGTCTTCGCCGTTCCCACTCTCAGGTGCAGGTCGTTCGCCGGGAGGGTCAGGTTGCCGACGACGGCACGCCACTCGCTGCCGTCGAAGCGGTACTCGGCCGAGAACGTGATGGAGAGTGTGATGGTGTAGTCGCCGAGCTGCTCGTACACGTGCGAGGTCGGGGTGGGGTCGAACTCGTCGAGCCCGAGCGCCTCCCAGGTGCCGCCCTTCGTCGGCTTCGTCGCGGCCGTGCCGTCGCCGTAGTTCCAGTGGAAGGCCGTCGGCGTGAAGCGCACGTCGGCCGGTCGACCGAGAAGCGTGCCCGGCACGACGTGCTGGTCGGTGATCGCGTAGAAGTTCGTGTCGAGCCCTGCGACCGTCCAGCCGTCGGGTTGCATCTGCTGTCGACCGGGTGTGGGGATGAACGACGCGATGTCGCGGATCGTGATCGGCCCGATGCCGGCTTCACCCGGTACGCAGCTCGGGGCGTTGCGTGTATGGAGGAGGCAGCTCAACCCGTCGCGATATCGCGGTCCGTTCCAGAGCGGCCCTTGCGGGAAGGCGACGGAGCTGCCGGTTGACCCGGTCGCGCCCGGGCCTTGGCTCGAGCCCTCGAGCTCCACACTTGTTCCGGTCACGCTGCCCGATACGTTCGGGCATCCAATCGCGATGACGGTCCCGACGCATTCAAGAGTTGCTGCCTTCGCTTCGGGGCCGGCCCAAACGAGGACGCTGAGTACTACTAGAAGCAGAAGTCCGAGTCTGGCCATTGCGCACTATCCGCGATAAGGACGTCTTCGACGTCAACCGTCATCACCACCTCGAGCGCGACCGTTGGGGCGCGCTCTGAGGGAGTCACGTCCTGCCCGTCGACATTGACGACTCGAACGCCCGAAACATCGATGCAGGCGTAGATCACAATCTCTGCATACCCATCGAGCTCGTCGTACTGCTGGAGTTCTACGTCACTCAACGCACTCACGCCGACGGTGCGTATCTGATTGGACCGTAGGTACGCAGAGCCCTCCAACTCGTCTACCAATTGGTCTTCCGTCACAAACTCAGCGATGCGCTCGGGGTCGACACCGCCCTCACTCGAGATGAGATTCGACATCTCTAGATACGCCGCATACGCCTCCTCCGCGGCGGCGAGCGCCTCCTCCTCCGAGGCGAAGATCGGCGTCGACGTGGGCTCCGGCGGCATCGTCGGCAACGGGTCGCCGCCGACGCACCCCGTGAGCACGAGCAGTGCGCCGATCCCTGCCGTCGCCGCGAGTGTCCTGATCCGCATGCCGACCACGGTACCCACGCCCGGCGGGCACGCAGCGAGCTATCCACACACCCCGTCGGAGCACCGCGGCCCGGGAACCCGAGCCCGCGCGCGGGACTGTGGAGGGCTCCCCCCTAGGCTGTCGGCGGGGGAAAGGAGCAGCCCGTGGCGCACTCCGGTCAGGATGAACTGCTCGACGCAGCGGCCCATCTCGTCGTCGAGGACGGCTTCGACGCCGTCTCGATCCCCCGCATCGCGAACGAGGCCCACGTCTCCGAAGACCAGGTGCTCGCGCACTTCGGGTCGCTCGAAGACCTGCTGGTCGCGATGCTCAACCGGGAGTTCACCGCCCTCTGGACCGAGCTGCTCGACGACATCGAACGCGACCCGCGCGGCGGACTGCTGTCGCGCATCTACCGCTACACGCTGCCCGCCACCTACGAGCGACCCCTCGTGCGCGCCCTCTACCTCGCCGACCGCGACGGGCTCAACACGATCATGCGCTCGACGCACGGATTCAGCTACGTGCCGCAGGTCGGGCTGCGCAGCGAGTTCATCCGCCGCATGCAGGAGGTCGGGATGGTGCGCGCCGACGTCGACGCCGACAACCTCGCCGCCGTCATGGCAGCCGTGTCCGCCGGCGCCGCACTCACCGCGCCCCACGACCAGCTCGACGACGTCAACGAGGGGCTGTTCGAACTCCTCGTCCGCGCCGTCGACGCCGAGGTCGACGACACGACGCCCGGCAAGGCGGCGTTCGTCGAGTACGCACTGAGCCTGGCCCGGCCGGACGGGCGTCACTAGGCTCGGCCCCATGAGCGAGACCACCTCAGCGAACGGACTCCCCGACCTCGTCGCCGTCGGCAAAGCCATCTGGTGGATGGTGCTGCTGCGCGGCATCGCGGCGATCCTCTTCGGCATCCTCGTCCTCGTCTTCTCCCCCGACGTGACGCTCGTCGCGCTCGCGATCCTCTTCGCGGCCTACTCGATCGTCGACGGCGTGATGGGGATCGCGCACGCGGTGCGCATCCGGTCGCGCTCGAAGCGCTGGGGTTGGCTGCTGCTGTCGGGCATCCTCTCGGTACTCGCCGGTCTGATCGCCGTCTTCTTCCCGCTGCTGACCGGTTTCTTCGGCGCCCTCGTCATCACCTACCTGATCGCGTTCTGGTCGATCTTCGTTGGGATCGCCGGGTTCCCCGCGGCGCACGCGATGGCGGATGGCGGCCGCAAGACGTGGGCATACGTCACGTCGGCGCTCGCCGTGCTCTTCGGCCTCGCGCTCGTCGTCATCGCGGTGCTCAACCCGGCCGGTGCCGTGCAGGCGCTGCTGTGGACCATCGCCGCCTACGCGATCGTGAGCGGCGTGCTGCTCATCGTGCTCGCGATCGGCACCCGCTCCGTCGCGAGGCGCCTGACGACGACGCCCTAGGGCAGCAGGAGCTCGACGCGGTCGCCGACGAGGCGCACGCCCGGCTCGATCCGCTCCACGACCCGAGGTCGGGCGAGGGCGTCGGCGACGGAGTGCTCCGCCCGGAGTGTGCGCAGCACGGCGCGCGTCGGCGGCATCATCGGGCGGTCGCCGAGCAGCGCCTCCCCGGGCCGCAGCCAGACGTGCAGGTCGGCCTCGCCGACGATCTCCCACGCCTCCTGCCCTCCGGGCAGCGCCGCGATCAGGAACCGGGTGTCGAAGCGGCGCTTCTCGGCGATCGGGGTCACCCAGTGCGCGAGCGGTCGCACGAGGCGGGCGTCGAGGGCGAGGGCGCGACGCTCGAGCACGGCGGCGAGCGACGTCGCCCCGGCCTCGAGGGCGACCCGATCCTCCTCCCAGGTCGCGTCGGAAGCTTCGACGCCCACGGTGCGCCCGCCCGCGTCGACCGCCAGCAGCACGCCGCACTCCTCGAACGTCTCCCGCACCGCGGCGACGACGAGCGCGGGGTCGTCCGGAGGCGCACCGACCCACCGCACCGGTTCGGCATCCGACGCCTCGAGAGACCCCCCGGGATACACATACCGGCCGGGGGCGAACGCGAGCTGCGGGTTGCGCCGCAGCAGCAGCACCTCGAGCCCTTCGGCGCCGTCGCGCACGAGCACGACCGTCACCGCCCGCCGCGGTTCCACCGGCGGGAGCGTCCCGTCGAGCACGGCGCGCACGCGCGGGAGGTCGTCGGGGGCGACCGGAAGGAAGATCACCACGCCTCCGCTCCTTCGAGACTCGTCGCCGTCGGCCGATACCCGAGTTTCGCACGCGCCGCCGTGAGGTCGAGGGTGCGCTCCATGCCGACCTGGCTCACGGCGTAGCGGGTGAGGGCGGGGCGCCGACGCCGCAGTCGCGCGGCCGTTTCGAGCGTTCCTGCGAGCGCGAACGCCGACCGGTACGGGATCGACACGAGCCGCGCACGCACCCCGCGCCGCCGGAGGAACTCCCGCAGCACGTCGGCGAGCACGACCGGCGCGTCGTCGGCGATGTTGAACGTGCCCCGACTGATCGCGGGATCCAGCGCGAGCTTCACGGCATCCACGAGGTTGTCGACATGGGTCAGCGAATGCCGCACCTCGGCGCCCTCCGGCAGCACGAGGCGCCCGCCCCGCACCGCCGCGAGCAGCCGGGGAAGCAGCGTCGTGTCGCCCGGACCGTACACGGCGTGCGGGCGCAGGATGACGGCATCCGTTCCCGCGAGCTCGAACTCGGCGAACGTCTTCGACTCGGAGTACGGCGACAGGAACCGTCGCACCGGGAAGGCCGACTCGTGCACGTCGACGTTCGGCACGAACGCGTCGTACACGCTCGACGTCGACAGGTGCACGAGCCGCGCGCCGGGGAAGCTGCGCACGACCGTGCGCGTTCCGTCGCGATTCGCCCGCAGCGCGAGGGGCAGCGGAGCCCAGTCGTCGGCGAGCGCCGCGCAGTGCACGACGGCCTCGAAGTCGCGGTCGGCTTTGAGCGGCCCGTCGTCGAGGTTCCAGATGCGGTAACGGGCGAGCGGATGCGACCAGCCGTGGTGTCGGCGACCGAAGCCGACGACTTCGTGGTGCGCGTCGGCGAGGGCGGTGGCGACGGCGCCTCCGACGAACCCCGACGCTCCCGTGACGGCGATCCTCACAGCAGCCCCCTCGCCAGCAGAGCGACGGCGGTGCGGTCGAGCTTGCGGCTGCGCCCCGACCGCGGCAGGTCGGGCACGGCGACGACGAGATCGGGCAGCACGCCCGCGTCGAGCAGCCCCGGCAGGGCCCGCGCGACCGAGCGGGCGACCGGGTGCGAGGCGTCGGGATGCGGCGGCGCGTCCTCGGGGACGACGAGAAGCACGAGGCGGTCGTCTCCGATGGCGTCGGGCACGCCGGTGAGCACCGCCTCGCGCACGCCCGGAAGCGACGCGATGACCGACTCGTAGAGGCCCGGGTAGACGTTCTGCGTGCCGCGGATGAACATGTCCTTCTTCCGCCCGAGCAGCGTGAGTCCGTGCTCGTCGAGCCGGGCGAGATCGCCCGTACGCACCTCCGTCGTCGCGGGCTCGCCGAGGTAGCTCGCCCGCGCGGGTCCGTCGAGCACGAGTTCGCCGTTCTCGATCCGCGCGTCCACGCCGGGCACGAGCCGCCCCACCCAGTCGCCCTCGGCATCCGACCGCGCGAGCTTCTCGGCACCGTCGGCGATCGCCACGGGCAGCAGCTCGGTCATCCCGTACACCGCACGGATGGCCGCCCCCGGGAACGTCGACCGGATGCGTTCGAGCAGCGGCCGCAACACGGGCGCACCGCCGAGCACGACCGTCTCCAAGCGCGGCGCGCGCCGGCCCTCGAGCCCGCGCAGGATGGCATCCATCACCGCGGGTGCCGCGAACAGCACGTCCGCGTCGGCGAGCAGCGGCAGATACGCCTCGGGTCGGGCGCCCGGGTCGAGACCGGGCGGCGGCATCGTCCAGTGCGCTCCTGCGATGAGGGCCGGGATGCCGACCATGAGCTGATCGGTCAGCACCCGCTGGCCGGCGTGCATCGCCGCGGCGGCGATGTCGCCGAGCCCGGCGCCGAGCGACGCGCGGGTGTGCACCACCGCGCGGGGTGCCTCGGTGGTGCCGGAGGTGAACACGATCAGCGCCTCCTCCCCACCCCTCGGTGGTCGAGTAGCGCCCGCAGGGCGCGTGTCGAGACCCATCCCGGAGTCGCCCGTCGGCGTGGTTTCGACACGGTCGCTGCGCGACCTACTCAACCACCGAGTGGGGACGGCGCCTCGTGGGACGCCGGGCAGCCAGGGGCCGGCGTACAGGTGGCGGGCGCCGGGCACGATGCGGGCGTAGTCGGGCAGGTCGAGACCCCGTCGCCGCGCGAGAGGGCGCAGCAGCGGGGTCGACGCGAGGTAGAGCAGAGACTCGGCGGCGACCCAGCGCGGGGCTGCGAGCGCGGCGCGCGCGCGGAACAGCGCCTCCCCCGCCCCCGGATCGGCGAACACGACGCAGCCGCCGGCGTGCACGATGCCGAGGGCGAGGATGACGGCATCCGGGCCGGGGCGCACGGAGAAGAGCACGCGGTCGCCGGGCTCCATGCCGAGTGCGGTCAGGCCCGCCGCCGTGGCGCGGATGCGGGAGCCGAGGTCGGCGTAGGTGAGGGTCTCGACACGCGGCCTGCGGCCGCTACTCGACCACCGAGTGCGGGAGAGCGCGCGGTCGGAACCCCACGTGTCGCAGGAGGCGAGGACGGCCTGCACGAGGTCGCTCATGCCCGCTCCAGCTCGAGGCGCGAATACGACGGGATGAGCACGCCGCGAGAGGGGGTGCGAGCCGCGACGCCCAGGGTCGGGTTTTCGAGCAGCGCGCCGAGGGTGAGCCGGATCTGCGCCATCGCGAGCGGCGCCCCGAGACAGTAGTGCGCTCCCGCGCCGAACCAGAGCTGCTTGAGCTGCGCCGCCGGGTTGGCGGCGGGATCGAACTCTCCGAGCGCGCGGTTCGCCCAGTAGGTGCCGAGCAGCACGCGGTCCCCGGGTCTCACCCGCACGCGGCCGAGGGTGCGCGGTGCGACGACGGAGCGCAGCATCATCGGCGACGGCGTCGTGACCCGCAGACCCTCGGCGACCGCGGCATCCACGAGTTCCGGCGAGGCGGCGAGCCGCGGCAGCCACCCGGAATCGATGAGGATGGCGGCGAGCCGAGGCACGTACGACACGATCGTCTCGGTGCCGGTGAGCACGAACGCGCCGACGGCTCCGAGGGCTTCGCGCTCGTCGAGGCCGAGCGCGCGCATGCGGCCGGGCACCGTCGACTCGTCGCCCGCGTACGCCCGAGCGGCGTGTTCGCCGAGCTCCGCGAGGATGCCCCGGGCGACGCCGAGCTGCCGGGGCGTGAGCCGCGGGCGGGCGAGGGTGACGAAGCCGGTGATCGCCGACACCCGGCGGAACAGCTCGTCGTCGACCACCGTCTGGTCGAGCCCGACGAGCCGGGCGATCACCGCCGACGCCGAGCGGCGCGAATGCGCGACGAGGTCGACTCGCTCCCCGCGCGCGAGCGCCTCGGCGAGCGACCGCGTGGCGTCGCCGAGACTCGACGCCACGAGTGCATCCACGAAGGTCGGCGCGAAGAGCGGCGCGAGCTTCCGCCGCAGCGCCCCGTGCTCCTCGCCCTCCATGTTGAGCAGCACCGACGGGCCGAGCACCGGGGTCCACAGGTCGCTCGGCGCGCCGGGACCGTTCTTCGTGTATCCCTCGGTGTCCATCAGGGTCGCCCGCAGCAGCCCGGCATCCTTCACGAGCACCCCGAGACCCGGGATGCGACGCACCGGACCCCGCATCGCCGACAGCAGCGGGTAGGCGACGGGATGCGCGGCACGCATGACGCGCTCCTCCCAACGGCGGGCGACGGCGACGGTCATCGGATGTCCACGTGCTCCGGGCGGTACGCGTGATCCCTGTACCAGAGGAGGGTGTTCTTCAGCCCCCACGCGCGCACGCGCCGTGACGACCCGAACACCACGACGTCCGACCGTCGCGCGTAGTCGGAGGTGATGCGGCGCACGGCGTTGACGAGGGCGCGATCCTCGTGCAGGTCCTCGATCTTCGTGCGCGGGAATCCGCCCGCCGCGAGGTAGAGCTCCGCGGTGATGCCCACGTTGCAGCCCGCCGCCATCATGTACGGCCCGAGATAGGCGGGGTCGCGGTTGCCGCGCCGGACGCGTCCGAACGCCTCGGCGAGGTGTACGGCACCGCGGAGGAGCAGCCGGGTCGGCCATCCCACACCCTCGTCGCGCCGCGGCACGAGCTCGCCGCCGACGAGCCGCAGCCCACGCCCGCCCTCGGGCCGCGGGGTCAGGGCGCGGCGGATCGACGCGGTCCAGTCGGCACGGGGAAGGCAGTCGGCGTCGGTGCGCGCGAGCAGGGTGGCGCCGGCGACGATCGCCGCGTGCATCCCGGTGTCGGCCGCGGCGCCCGTGCCCTTCTGCGGTTCGTCGATCACGCGCCAACGGGTGAGCCCGCGGGCGGCGGCGAACGCGCGGATGACCTCCGCCGAGCCGTCGGTCGACCCGTTGTCGACGAACACGACGTCGAAGTCGTCGTCGCGCTGGGCGGCGAGCGCGTCGAGCGTCGGCCCGATCCCCGCCGCTTCGTTGTACACCGGCACGACGACGGCCAGAGAGCTGGGTGGTCGAGTAGCCGCCGCAGGCGGCGTGTCGAGACCCGTCCTCGAGCGATTCGGAGGCGGGGTCTCGACACGGCCGCTTCGCGGCCTACTCGACCACCGAGGACGGCTCACAGCCTCACCACCATGAGGCCGAGGGAGATGCCGCCGGCGAGGCCGATGAGCAGCACGAGCGACCCGGGACCGACCATCCCCCGCTCGCGCGCGAGCCGCAGCTGGAGGGGGAGGCTCGCCGAGGCGATGTTGCCGTGATCGACGACGGTCACGATCGTGCGATCGTCGCGCACACCGAGCCGTTCGAAGATGGGCCCGAGGTAGGGAGCGGCGACCTGGTGGATGGCGACGAGGTCGAAGTCATCCATCGCGTACCCGGAGTCGCGCAGCATCCGCTCGACCGGTTCGGGTCCGAGTTCGAGGAACGCCCGCTGCAGGCCCGCTCCGTCCATGTCGAAGTACGAGGCGTCGGGGTCGCGCGGGCGCATCGTCCCGCCGCCGGGCAGGGTGCCGATCGCCCAGTGCCGAGACTCGGCGACGAACCGCGACGCCCGGATACCCGTCTCGGGGTCGTCGGACGCTTCCAGGATCACGGCGGCGCCGGCATCCCCCATCACGTAGCCGGGGAACGAGCGCAGGAACTGCCCGGGCTCGTCGAGCTTCCAGCGCACGCCCGCGCTCGTCTTCTCGCCGCTCGCGACGAGCACCCGACGGTACTGGCCGGTGCGGATGAGCGCGTCGGCCACCTGCATCGCGTTGAGCACCGAGTTGCACGCGTTCTTGACGTCCATGACGGGCGCCGTGAGGCCCAGTTTCGCGGCGACGATGTGGCTCGTCGCCGGCTCCACGAGGTCTTGCGCCGCCGCCGAGAACACGACGAGGTCGGGCTCGCCGGGGCTCTCGTCGAGGGCACGCCGGGATGCCGCCACGGCGAGGTCGGACGCGTCCCAGTCGGCGGGGGCGACGTGCACCCTCTCGACCCCGGTCATGCGGGAGATCAGGCCCGTGGCAAGACGCATCCCCGGGTTCTCGCTCCGGAGGCGTTGCTCGGTCTCGGCGGTCGACCTCACCGTCGAGGGTAAGTGCACCCCGAGTCCGGCGATACGGGTCGACGCGGACATCGACGCGAGCCTAGCCGCCCGCTAGGTTGACCACGTGCGCGCACCCCGACGATTCCGAGTTCTGCTCACCCTCGTGGCGGGTCTTCTGCTCGTCGGCTCGGGCGCCGCCCCGGCCGTCGCTCTCGACGAGCCCGACCCGTCCGACGAACCCGCGGTCGTCGCGCTCGACGCCGCCGGCGCCGGGGTCGACGACTTCGAGTTCGCGTCGTTCGACGGCGTCTACGAGCTCTCCCGCGCGGGCGACGGTCGCTCGCAGCTGCGTACCGTCGAGACCTTCGTCGCGGTCTTCCCCGACTTCGACCAGAACCGCGGCATCCGGCGCGCCCTCGTCTCCGACTACAAGGGCCACACGACGGGCATCGACATCGTGAGCGTCACCGACGGCAACGGCGCCCCGCGCGACTACGAGCTCGGCACCGATGACGACGGCTTCACGGTGCTCACGATCGCCGTGCCGCAGGGGCAGTACGTCTACGGCGAGCAGACCTATGTGATCGAGTACACCCAGTCCGACGTCACCGCGACGGCGACCGACCTCAGCGACGGCGTGACGCGCGACGAGTTCTACTGGGACACCAATGGCACCGGATGGCGGCAGCCCTTCGCCGAGGTCAGTGCGACGGTGCGCGTGCACGCCGACCTCGTGCCGTCGCTCACCGGCGAGGCGTTCTGCTACTACGGCTACGAGGGCTCGACCGATCGGTGCGACATCCGCGGCACGGGCGACGGCGAGTTCGAGGCGGAGGCGAGCGACCTGTTCGCCGGGCAGAACATGACCGTCGTGATCGGCTTCCAGCAGGGCACCTTCGCGGGCGCCCCGTTCTGGACCTACGTGCCGATCCTCGCCCTCATCGCGATCGCGCTCACCCTGTTCGGTCTCATCTTCGCCCTCGTGACACGCTTCGTCTTCTGGCGCGACGCCCCCGGTCGCGGCATCGTCGTCGCGCAATACGAACCCGCCGAGGGGATGAGCGCGCTGCTCGCCGCCAACATCGTCGGCAAGCCGCGCAAGGGGATGGCGGCATCCCTCATCGATCTCGCGGTGCGCAAGAACATCCGCATCCTCGAGCACGACCAGGGCTGGAGCAAGGTCTTCGGGGTGCAGCGGCTCAGTAACCAGGGGCTCGGACCGGACGAGCAGCGCGTCATGGGTGCACTGTTCTCGGTCAACCCGTTCTCGATGGGCGGACTGCCGGGCCTCCGGTCGATCTTCCAGGTGGGCGGGCAGATGCCGCAGCCCGAACCCGACCCGGCGGGCGAGGTGCGGTGGCTGACGAAGGGCGACACCGTGCTCGGCCAGCAGGTCGTCGCGCTCACCAAGGCCGTCGAGAAGGAGGCCGAGGCGGGCGGGCTGCGTCGCAAGCCGTCGTGGGGGCCGATGCTCCTCGTGCTCGGCTCGATGGTGCTCGCCGGCATCCTGCTGATCTTCCAGTCGATCTTCGGCGGAGGTGGCGAGACCAGCATCATCATCACGGTCGTCGGGCTCAACATCCTGCCCTGGGTCGCGATCTTCTCGATCGGCGCGCTCGCCCGCAGGAGGCCCCTCACGTCTAAGGGCTCCGAACTGCGCGAGCACCTCGAGGGCCTGCGCGAGTTCATCCGCGTCGCCGAAGCCGACCGTCTGCAGATGCTGCAGAGCGTGTCGGGCGCCGAGCGGGTCTCGACGACCGACGGCGCACAGATCGTGAAGATCTATGAGCGGCTTCTGCCCTACGCCGTGCTCTTCGGCCTCGAGAAGGAGTGGGCGCAGGAGATCGCCAAGTACTACGACACCAACCCGCCCGACTGGTACTCGGGTACGAACGGCTTCGCGATCGGCGCCTTCGCGGCCGGGATCTCGTCGCTCTCGTCGAGCGTCTCGACGTCGTACTCGGGTTCGTCGGGATCGTCGTCCTCCGGCGGCGGTGGAGGCGGCGGTTCGTCAGGCGGCGGCGGAGGCGGCGGAGGCGGCGGCGGGGTCTAGATCCCGGCACGCAGCTCGGCGAACACCGACGTCGCATCGAGATGGCGGGCCAGCGGCGCACCCTGACCCGCCCACAGGGAGAGCAGGTCGGCGCGATCCTGGCGTGCGGCCTCGGCGCGGAACCGTCCGGTCAGCCAGTTCTGCGCCGGGAACGGCGCGATCTCATCCGACTCCTCGATCTCGCGCACGGCCCGGTTCGGGATGCCGCGCGCGACACGGCCGGACATCGCGCGCGTGAGCACGGTGGCGTTGCCCGTCGCGGCGGTGATCGCCGCCCGGTGCGACGGCGGCGCGGCGGACTCGCGGGTCGCGAGGAACGCCGTTCCGACCTGCACACCGTCCGCCCCGAGCGCGAGAGCAGCGGCGACCCCGCGCCGATCGGCGACGCCACCCGCCGCGATCACCGGGATGCGGACAGCATCGGCGACCTGCGGGACCAGTGCGAAGGTGCCGACGAGGGACTCCTCGGGAGGCCGCAGGAAGGCGACGCGATGGCCGCCGGCCTCCATGCCCGTCGCGACCACGGCATCCACGCCGCCGGCCTCGAGCGAGAGCGCCTCCTCGACCGTGGTTGCGGCGCCCACCACGACGATTCCCCGCGCGTGGGCGTCGTCGATGAGGCCGCGCGGAGGCACGCCGAAGACGAGGCTCAGCACGGCGGGGCGCGCGTCGAGCACCGCCGCGACCTGCTCGTCGAACGAGGGCAGGAACGCGTCGGGGGTGTCGGGTTGCGTGAGGTCGAGTTCCGCGAACAGCGGGGCGACGGCCGCCCGCGACGCCGTGAGGTCGACCTCGCGGGGCGTCACCTCGTCGCCCGTCGGAAGCCACAGGTTGAGGGCGAACAGCCGGTCCGTCGCCGCGCGGAGTTCGGCGGCGGTGGCCGCGATGCGGGCGGCGTCGTAGCCGTAGAGCCCGTACGAGCCGAGGCCGCCGAGGTCGCTCACGGCCGCCGTGAGGGCGACCGACGACACTCCGCCGAACGGGCCCAGCACGATCGGATGCTCGATCCCGAGCAGCTCGGCCAGCCGGTTCACGCGTCCTCCTCGGGAAGCCTCACACCACAGCGCCCACACGTCGCCGCCGCACTCTCATCGAGCCCACCGCACTCCGGGCACACCCGCGCGAGCCAACACGCGGCATCGCCCTCCGCGAGGATCTCGGGATGCCGCGTCGGCTCGGTCACGCAGCCAGGCTAACCCTCGAGCTGGCCTCCGAGCTCGAACGTGGGGACGTCATCCACAGGTCGCCGACCGCGTGGCCGCGATGTCGGTGGGTGCTACTTAAATGTAGTCATGGTCACCTTCCGCGAAGCGCTCGCCGAGCGCGACGAGCTGCCTCCGGCGCTGCAGCGGATGGCGGCCGATGCGGGCGTGATCGAGGCGATCGTCGAGCTCGACAAGATGATCGCGAGCCTGACCGCGGCCAAGTACACGATGGTCGCGTTCGCCCACGAGACCCAGACGCGCGCCATCGACGCGCCCTCGCATCCGCTGGCCGAGCGAGAGTTCCGCGCCGAGATCGCGGCGGCGCTGCGGCTCTCGCGCCGGGCTGCCGGCATGCTCATCGACGAGGCCGACGTTCTCACGACGCACCTCCCCGCGACCCTCGAGAGCCTCGCCGAGGCCCGCCTCACACCGAGCCACGCGCGCATCCTCGTCGACGAGCTCGCGATGATCCCCGCCGACGAGCGGGGCGAGGTCGAGCGGCAGGCGCTCGAGGCGGCCGAGCAGTCGACGAACGCCTTCACCCGCACCGTGCGGCGCATCCGAGAGTCGCGCTCCCCCGAACAGGCGGTCGAGCGGCACCGGCGAGCGGTCGACGAACGGTCGGTCACGCTTGAACCCGGCGCCGACGGGATGGCGTGGCTGACGGCGCGGCTGCCGGCACCCGAAGCAGTCGCAGCCGACAGCCTCCTCGACGCCCGCGCCCGGGCGATGCGGAAAGCCGGTGACCCGCGCACGCTCAGCCAACTGCGCGCCGACCTGCTGCTCGAGACGATCCTCGGCGGCGACGAGGCCCGACCCTTCGGCAACTCGACACCCACCGTCGTCACGACGGTGCCGATCTCACTACTGCAGGGGCGCGACGACACGATGGGCGAGCTCCTCAACTACGGACCCGTCGATCCCGCCACCGCGCGGAGGATCGCCGGCGCCGCGAGCGTTCTCCGGCGGGCGATCACCGACGAGCGCGACGACGCCATCCTCGCCCTCGGACGCACCCGCTACCGCGTCACCGACGACCTGCGACTCTTCCTTGCCATCCGCGACGGACGCTGCCGCTTCATCGGCTGCGCCGGCCGCGTCACCTCCGCCGACGTCGACCATGGC